>CALIXC010000194.1 GCA_938046755.1 uncultured Lautropia sp.
AGCCCCCATGCCACTGGGGGGCTGCACGCGAGGCTCGGGCGGTGCCGACGCCGCAGGCATGCCCTGGCCTACTGGCGTATTGCCGGCAGGGCCCTGGGCAACTGGCGCCGACGCAGCCTGCCGGGGTGCCGCATCAGTCTGGGCACTCTGTGCTTTCGGGAAGGCCGAACGTGCCGACTGGCCGGCCGTGGCCAGGTTGGCCATGGCCTGAGCAGCTGTGATGTCGGCGCTGCCCGGGCTCCCAGCTGCTGCGCCCGAGGCCGCCTGCGGACTCATGGGCTGCTGGGTAGCTGTCTGCTCAGCCTGCGCTGACGGGGCAGGGGCGGACGGATAGCCCGGGTATGCTGCCGACTGCCCAGTCTGACCAGCCTGCACCGACGGCGCAGAGGTAGACGGATAGCCCTGTGCCGCCCCTGCCTGCGGACGGGAAGCCTGGGCTTGTGCACCCGAAATTCCCATGCCTGCCGCAAAAGCAGGTTTGGCCTGCTGGCCATGTACCGCATGGGACTGATCCGCAGCCCCGGTCTGCGCATTGTTGGCAGCCGAGCCGGCTATCGGTGCCCCGGCCGCAAAGGCCGGCGTGGCCTGCTGCCCGTGCACAGCATGCCCCTGGTCAGCTGCGGCAGCCTCACCCTGCGGGCCCTGCTGCTGCCCCGCGGGGGCAGAGTACCCCAGGTGGCGAGCCTCCTGAGCAGGCTGTTCACCGGCCTCGGCGGCCTTGCTCGCCAGAAGGCGCTGCTGCTGCCAGGCCAGTTCCTGCGGTGCCAGCACACCTTCGGTCGGGAAGATGACCTTGGTATGGCGGAAGTCGGGCTTGAAGCGTGACGGCTTGCCAGCCTTGAGCAGATCGGCGCGGGTGGGCGACATCGGGCCATGCCGATAGCGCCATGCCACCAGACCCAGCGTCAGCGACACGATGAAGGCATGACTGACCAGCACCACGGCGCTGTTCGAGTAAACCGCCATCAGCAGCGTGACCGCCAGACTGGACATCAGCATCCGGCACAGCAGACGATCCCAGGCCGTGGTGGCTTCCGCGAAGCACTTGGCCACCGTACGCATGGCACCAAAGAGGATCATGAAGTACAGGATGAAGCCGACGATACCGAAGTCCCATAGCACGGTGGACGTCGTGAGCAGGTCGATGTACATGCCCGGGTGTGCCAGGAACATGTGACCCGGATCTGGCACCAGACCGTCGACACCGTAGGAAGAGCCGACGCCAGTACCGAACAGCGTCTCGATCGGGTCGTTCCAGGACTGCGACTCAAACCAGTAGGGCACGGCCGTGAGACGGTTGACCCCGGTGGCGTAGTAGCCGCGGTTACCAAAGTTGTACTCGATGGTGTCACGCAGGTTCTCGTCGAATGACATGTTGGCAATGTCGCCCGAGGTCTGCACGACGAAGTAGAAGTAGCCGAGGATGGCCCCGAAGAAGAGCGTGGCCACCACGATGCCCAGGAAGGCCAGCGGCCGCTTGGCCACCAGGTCGAAGTAGGCGGCAAACAGCACCACCGGCATCATGATCAGCACGACCTTGGTCTCGCCCAAGCCCAGCGGCACCAGCAGGGCCACTGTCAGCAGCAGCGTCCAGAAGCCGTTGAGCAGCTTCTCGCGCCAGGCATAGAAGACGGCAAACAGCACCATCACCTGCAGCATGGCCATGATGGAGCTGGCGCCACCGCCAGTCATCGAGCCCTCGAAGGTACCGACGATGATGTCGAAGGGCACGAAGCCGGGCTTGTCGTAACCCATCACCCCCGGCACCAGCACCACGCGCTGATAGAGCGTGAATGGCAGCTGCATCAGGCCCACGCCCAGGATGAAGAGCAGCCAGTTGCGAACCTGCTTCTCGGAGAACGGCACCACCGCCATCAGGAACATGACGCCCCAGAACTGGAAGTAGCGCTTGGCACCGGCCGCTACCTCGGTGATGGGGCCATCGGACATCAGACCCGAGGCCACCGCCAGCACGATGAAGGCGAGGCTCGTGTAGATGAACGGTGGCATGGGCCGCTGGAAATGCTTGCTGCCCGCCACCGTGTAGAGCATGGCCGCCCCGGCCATGAAGATGCCCAGCAGCGAGAAGAGCCAGGAAATCTTGGCCATGCCGGGCGAGAAGTATCCGACCGGGCCGTTGATCAGGAACACGCCGATGAGGATTAGCCAGACGGCAATCGGCAGCGCGTTGAGCAGCAGCACGCCGGCGATGCCGCCCAGCACCAGGGCGATGAGGATCAGGTTGCCGGTGGCGACCACCAGCCCGACCAGCGCCCCCACTCCCAGGAACAGCGCACCGATGAGCAGCGGGGTCCAGGAGTGGTTGCCTGCCAGGCGCGGCAGGCGATTCAGGATGGAGGAGACAGCCATGCGAGGTGCTTAGTTGCCGAGACGCAGATTGGGCGGCGTCACCGTCGGGCCCGTACCGCCGATGAGGCGCTGTGCGCGGGTGGACTGCGACGGCGGCAGCACGGCCAAGACCGGGATGCCGGAGGCCTGCAGCAGATCGTCGGCGCTACGCAGCGGCTTCTGGGCGGCTTCCAGGGTGAAGGCAGCCATCAGGCCCAGGAACAGCCCCAGGAACAGACCCACCGCCACATTGAGGATGAGGTTGGGCCGGCTGGGCAGCAGCGGCACGACGGCCGGGGTGATGATGCTGATGTTGGACAGACCGGCACTCATGGCCACCTGGGTCTCGGTCAGACGACGCTCGACCAGGTCATAAGCCTTCTGGGCACTGGCCAGATCCTGCTGCAGGATGGCGATCTGGTCACGCTTGCTTCGCAGCGACAGCACCTTGGCCTTCTGGGCATCCACGGCAGCCGAGAGCTCGCGCTCGCGCTGCAGGTTGACGGAGTTAGCGGTGCGGATACTGTTCTTGACGCGACTGATCTCGGTGTTGAGGCGGGTGCGCAGCTCCTGCACCTCGGCCTGCGCCTGCAGGCGGATGGGGTGGTTGGCACCGTACTGCGATGACACCTGACCCAGTTTGGCCTCGGCACGGCCCAGGTCAGTGGTCAGCGTCTGGATGAGCTCGTTGGCTACCACTTCGGGGATGGCCATGTCGCCGCCACGACCCACCACGCTGCTGCGCGAACGGCTCTCGGATAGGGCCGACTGGACCTGCACCAGCTGCGAGGACAGTTCCTGCAGGCGCTGGTTCTCCACGTCGATGCGCTCGTCGCTGGTGATGATGCCGCTTTCACGCTGATAGCTGGTCAGCTTGTTCTGGGCAGCCTCGACCTTGGCCTTGTACTCCTTGACCTGCGAGGCAAAGCGCTCGGCGTACTCCTGGGCAGGCTTGGTGCGCAGATCGAGGGCAGCCGCCTTGTAGGCGTTGGCGAAACCGTTGGCGATCTCGGCAGCACGCTCGGCGCTGGACCATTCAGCACCGATGGCGATGGTGGTACCGTCGGTGGACGAGGTGACCTTGATAGACTTCAGCAACACGCCGGCCAGCCAGTCATCGATGTTGCCCCGGCCTTTGGTGGACTTCTGCCAGTCAGTCTGGACATCCTCGTCCTGGGCAAGCTTCAGGTCCTTGATGACCCGGTCCACCACCTGGCTGCTCTGGATCAGCTCGGTCTGGCTGGCCAGCATGTTGCGGAGGGTCTCGCGGGTGGGCGCCGCATTGCCGGAAACCTGGTCAAC
>CALIXC010000195.1 GCA_938046755.1 uncultured Lautropia sp.
AGTTGCAGCAGCACCGGCGGATCGAACCAGTAGGCTAGCGCCCGCAGCACCGCGCTGGCCACCAGGAGACAGGCCCCCACCACCACCCACGGGCGGCCGTTCTTTTCCAGCCCGCTGTGCGTATAGCCGGCAATGCAGATCACGGTATAGACGGCCAGGCCCAGCGCGCCCGCCGTCAGCAGGTGGATGCCCGGGCTGACACTGCCGTCTCCGGCCACCAGCACCAGGCCGATGAGTCCATAGCCGGCGGCCATGAACACGTAGACCATGTACAGCATCAGCGGCCAGCGCGAGAACAGCGGTCGTCCGACGTGCCAGTCGTTGAGCAGGTTCAGCATGGCGGCCGATGCGGCCAGGGCCAGCCAGCCGGTCACGCGGTTGGCCGGATCGAACCACTGCATGGCCGTGAACAGCATGATGCAGATCACGGCCAGGTGCCGCCGTGGCGGACGCGCCAGGTAGGCGCTGGGCTCGTCTTCCTCGACGGGCAGGGCGGTGGGCGCAATCGGGGGATTGTCTGCATGGCCCGCAACAGGCATGCCATCCTGCGCCGCGCCGTGTGACGCCTGCTCCCTGGCGAGCACCGCCACCGGATGGCGGCGTTCGAAATCATCGTCGATGCTGCTGTTGACGATCGCCATCGAGATGCGGCTCATCGCCACCACGATCAGGGCCATGAGCACGCCCAGCGTGGCATGCAGCCAGCGCATCGGAAACTCGCCCTGCACGGCATCCACATAGAAGCCGGCCACGGTGACGATCAGCGCCATGAAGGCCCACCAGAAGCCCTGCTGGCGATGGCCCGGGTCACGCCACAGGCGCGGCGCCACCATCACGGTCAGCATCACCATGAAGCCGACATGGAAGACGCCCGACAGCGCCAGCAGGCCCTGCGGCCACCAGCCGCTCAGCCAGAAGGACAGGCGCCCCTGCAGCCACAGCCCCAGCAGCCAGCGCACATGCCGCGCCTCGAAGGACGGCGTCTCGGTGAACTCCGGTACCGCCGTCAGCGCAAAGCCGGCAACAGCCGCCAGCATGGCCCCCATCAGCAGCTCGTGCACGTGCCAGACCACGGCACCGCCCGGCACCCCGGGCAGCGGCCAGCCAGCCGCCAGAAACAGCAACCACAGCCCCAGCAGCCCCACGCAGAACAGCACGGTGGCCGTGAAGAAGGGCCGAAAGCCGCATTGCCACAGCGGGTGGGCCAGCTGCCAGGGTCGGGCAGTCCCGGTAGGGGAAGCGGCAGGCACGGGTTTCATCGAAGACGGCATGACAGCTTGATCTGAAAGAAGGACAGGGAATGCCAGCGCTCAGCACCCGGTGCGCCGCCCGGTCGTGGCCGGGGCAACGGCAGAGCCGGCATCGATCCGGGCATAGTCCGGCAGGCCCACGCCAGCGATATCGGCCTGGGTGCCTGCATGGCTGGTTGCCGTGCCGACGGCCGCAGTCTGACCGGGGGCCGCCGTACACGTCGATCCGGACGCTCCGCCGGACTGCGCCGTCCGCAGCGGCGGCAGGTCGAACGCCGCGCGCACCACCGGCTGGGCCAGCAGGGCGGCGGTATGGTTGTGCACCCACGCATCGTCGCGCTGCATGGGCGGCACCGGCAGCGCCATCTGCCAGACGAAGTGGCCCGGATTGGCGGCCATCACCAGCACGCGGTCAGCCAGCGTGACGGCCTCGGTCACGTCGTGGGTGATCATCAGCACCGCCAGGCCCCGGCTGCGCTGCTCCTGCATCAGCAGCTGATGCATCTGCGCCTTCAGGCCGATGTCCAGCGCGGCAAAGGGCTCATCCAGCAGCAGCAGATCGGGCGAGAGCACCAGTGCCCGCGCCAGTGCGGCGCGGCTCTGCATGCCGCCCGAGAGCTGATGCGGAAACTGCGCCAGTGCCACGTCGTCCAGCCCCAGCAAGTTGCCCATGCGCGTGGCCTGCGCCATGCGCTCGCGCCCGGACACGCCCTGCGCCTTCAGCCCCAGCGCGATGTTGTCCAGCGTGGTCTTCCAGGGCAGCAGGGTAGGTTGCTGGAACAGCATGGCGGTACGGGCAAAGCCGTTGTGGATCTCGCCGGAGCGCACATCCAGCAGCCCGGCACACAGGTGCAGCAGTGTGCTCTTGCCGCAGCCCGATGGCCCCACCAGTGCCAGCGTCTCACCAGCCGGCAGCCGCAGCGACACGCCTTCCAGCACGGTGCGCGTGGCAAAGGCGTGCTCCAGATCCCGCACCACCAGCGCCGGGCCGGATGCGCTGCCCTCGGCCGCAGCAGGAAACGATGCCGCGTTCATGAGGCTCTCCCTCCCGCATCACGCCAGCCCTCGATCTCGCGCTTGATGGGCTCCAGCACCAGGTATTCCAGCCCCAGCAGCACCAGCACCACCGCGCTGATCCAGGCCAGCGTGCCGGACATGTCCAGCTGGGCGCGACTGACGGCCAGAGCCGCCCCCACACCGTCACTCACCGACAGCAGTTCCGCCATCACCACCACCTTCCAGGCGCTGCCCAGCGCCACGATCCAGACCGGGAACAGATACGAGAGCACGTGCGGCACGTACAGGTCCAGGATGCGCATGTGCCAGGGCAGGCGGTAGGCATCGGCCAGGTCGCGCCAGCGCTTTTCCAGCGTGCGCGCCCCCTGCAGACCGCCTGCAAACACGATGGGAAAACCGGCAATGAACACGGTGAAGACCGGCGTGCCGTCACCGGTGCCGAACCACAGCATGGCCAGCACCAGCCAGGCGATGGGCGGCGTGCCC
>CALIXC010000196.1 GCA_938046755.1 uncultured Lautropia sp.
CGGCCCGGCGGTGACTGCGTCCATCCAGCAGCCCGGGCGAAGTCGGATCGATCCACGCCACCACCTGCCCGGCCTGCACCGCATCCCCGGGCTGTAGCGCCACGCGCCGCAACTGTCCCGCCACGGGAGCAGCCAGCGCGTAGCGCGCCTTCAGCCGCGTTTTGCCTTCCTCCGAAAAGCTCTCGGTCATCGGGGCGTGGACTGCCTTCTCCACATGGGCCAGCTGCACCGGTTCGCGCAGTGCCTCCCAGCCCACCCATCCCAGCACCCCCACGGCCACCAGGACCTGGATCAACGTTCTTCGCGCAGGCATTTGTCACTCACTCCCTGTTCTTCAGCGCCTCGACCATGTCCAGCCGGTTCACCAGGCGCAGCACCACCACCATGGACACCAGCGCAGAGCCCAGTGTCACCAGCGCCGCCATCATGTAGCTGCCCATCGGCACATGCACGGGAATGCGGTAAAGCTCATTCTGCATCCCCTTCGCCATGTACCAGCACTGCAGCCACCCAAACACGAACGACAGCGGAATGGACACCACCACCAGCACGCCGATCTCGCCCAGCAGGATGCGCGCCACCTCACCCCGCGTGAAGCCCAGCACGCGCAGACTGGCCAGCTCGCGCGAGCGTTCGGCCAGCGTGATGCGCACCGCGTTGTACACCACCCCGAAGTTCACCACACAGCCCAGCAGAATCCCCAGCAGCGTCATCGGACCAGACACCCGCTCCACCATCTGGAACATCGCCCGGATCGCATCCAGCCGATCGTCCGAAGCCATCACCTGCGGCCGCTCATCCAGCGCCCGCACCACCGCAGGCGCCGCGCCGGGCCGGATTTCCAGCAGCGCCCCGCTCATCACGTCCCCATCCCCCAGCAACCGGTTCAGTGCCTGACGGTTCATGTACACCCGTGAGCCGAGGTTCTCGTTGATCAACCGTGCCACCGGCACCTGCAGCACCCGGCGGCGCCCCTGTAACTGCCGCACCGTCAGCAGATCCCCTTCCTTCAGGCCCAGCCTTTCGGCCAGATAGGTATTCATCACCAGCCCGTCCGGCGGCAGTGGAACCCGCAGCAACCGGTCATTCACCGGCTGCTGCAGCAAGCCATCGGCCGGCAGGCCCCAGACGACCGTGCGAATGCGATGGCTGCGGAAAGACAGCTCCACCGGTACCGAACGCGTCGGCTCGGCGTGCTGCACACCACGGATGGAGCGCAGCTCATGCACCGCCTGCGGCGAACGCTCCTCGACGAACGTCACCGACATGTCGTACAGCTCGGCCAGCCGGTACTGGCTGTCCACCAGATACGAGAGCGTCCCCTTCTGCATGCCCGCCAGGATGATCAGGCTGCCCGCCATGGCCAGCCCCAGCACGCTCAGCAGCGCCCGCCCCGGGCGGCGCTCCAGCTGACGCAGCACCATCCGCACCGGCTGCGCCAGCCCCCGCACCAGCCGCCAGTTCTCGAAGCCTGCCGCCCGGAAACGCTCCGGCGCCTGCGGCCGCATGGCCTGCGCCACCGGCTCACGCGATGAACGCAGCACCGCCCAGCCCGCACCGCCCACGCCAGCCAGTACCGCCACCGCCACGCCCACCAGCACCACCTGGCCATCCAGCGAGAAATACAGCGCCGGAAACCGGAAATTGTCCTGATAGAGCGAAGCCAGCCCCTGACCCAGCCCCGCACCGGCCAAGGCCCCCAGCAACGCCCCCGCCACGCACACGATGGCGGCCATCAGCCCATAGTGCAGCGCCACCTCCCACGTGCGGTAGCCAAACGCCTTCAGAATGGCGATCTGTGCCCGCTGCGTGCCTACCAGCCGCGTGAACACCACGTTCAGCAGGAAGGCCGCCACCGCCAGGAAGATCGTCGGCATCACCCGCACCATCGAGCGCAGCTGCGCCAGCTCCTCATGCAGCACCCGATACGATGTCTGCTGCATCCGCCCGACAGCCTCCAGCCCGCCCCAGCGCTCCATCAACCGCTCGATGGCATCGATGGCCGTTGCCTCCTGCCGGGCGCGGGCCAACGCTGCGTCGGCCGCATTGTGCCGCCCGACTCGGGGGATGGTTCCACCCAGCGCATGATCCTGTCCCCCCGCGCCAGGCGCAGCATCCTGCACGCTGTCCTGCCGTTCCACCGCCAGCTTCACCACCAGCTGATTGAAGGCCCCGGCCATGTTCATGGCTGCCTCCAGCACCCGGCGCGGCATCCACAGAATGGCGTAATGCTTGTGGTCGGCAAAGATCGCCCCGGGCTTGATCGGATACAGGAACTCCGGCGACGTGGCCACCCCCACCAGCCGGAACCACTGTGCATGCCCGTTCACCGTCGCCCGCAGCCGGTCTCCGGGCTTCAGGTTGTGCCGCTCGGCAAAGGCATCGCTCACCACCGCCTCATCGCGCGACAGCGCCGCCGGCAGCCGCCCCTGACGCAGGTGCAAACCGTTCATCAATGGTTGCCCACCGTCGTCCGGCAGGGAAATCATCTGCGCCGATACCGGCTCATCGAACCCCGGCAGCTTCAGCTTGGCAAAGGCCTGCACCCGGCTTTCCACCTCGGCCACCTCCGGCAGCGCCGCCACCTGCCGCGCCACCGCTTCCGGCGCGCGCTTGGCATCCACCCAGATGTCCGACAGCCGCTGCGCCTCGTAGAAGCGCAACCGGCTGTTGTTCAGCGTATCCAGCGCCACCCGCGACATCACCAGCATGGCAATGCCGCCCGCCACCACCAGCATGATGGCCAGCGCCTGGCCCCGCAGCAGCCACAGGTCGCGCAGCGCCTTCCGGTACAGCGCCGGCAGCCGCCAGCCCTTGCTGTCACCAGCGCAGCTCATCGGCCTTCAACCGCTGTTCGTTGACCTTCTCGGCCACGATGCGCCCGTCGCCCATCGTCAGCACCCGGTGCGCCATCCGTGCAATGTCGGCGTTATGCGTGATCACCACCGTGCACGTGCCCAGTCGCTCATTCACCTCGTCCAGTGCCTTCAGCACCCGCACCCCGGTGGCCGAATCCAGCGCCCCTGTGGGTTCGTCGCACAGCAGCACCGCCGGCTGCTTGGCAATGGCCCGCGCAATGGCCACCCGCTGCTGCTCGCCCCCCGACATCTGCGCTGGAAAATGGTCCAGCCGCTCACCCAGCCCCACCAGCGCCAGCGCCTCTTCCGGCGGCATGGGCTGGCGCGCGATCTCCGTCACGATCGCCACATTCTCACGTGCCGTCAGACTGGGAATGAGGTTGTAGAACTGGAAGACGAAACCCACGTTGTCGCGCCGAAAGCGCGTCAGCACCGCATCGTCCGCATGCGTCAGGTCATGGCCGTTGTACCAGACCTCGCCCTCCGTGGGCACATCCAGCCCGCCCAGGATGTTCAGCAGCGTGGACTTGCCACAACCCGAAGGGCCCAGAATCACGACGAACTCGCCCGGATACAGCGCCAAGTCGATGCCGCGCAGCGCGTGCACCTCCACCTCGCCCATCCGGTAGACCTTGGTCAGCCCGCGGGCACGGAACATCTCTGCCCGTACCTTGTCCTCTGCCCGATCTGTCCCCATGTCGGCCATGCTGAGCTGCCTCATCGTTCGATGTTGCCCTTCGGTCATTGTCCGTCCAAGGACATGCGGGGGCAAGAAAGACACTATCGGAAACGGGAAAACTCGCGGGGGCAGCGGATCAATGCCCCCAGACGCGACCCGGCATTGACGAGAGCCAGTGGTATAACAGCGTCACGGCAGATGCCCAACCCACCAGAACACATCAACCATGAAGCATCCGAACCTCTTCCAGAGCTACACCTTCAACAACGGCGTCACCGTCAGCAACCGCCTGGCTGTTGCCCCGATGACCCATCTGGCCTCGGACGACAACGGCCACATCACCGCCGAGGAGCGTCAGTTCCTGACTGACCGCTTCCGGGGCATCGGCCTGTTCATTTCCGCCGCCACCCTGGTGCACGAGGGCGGCAAGGCCTTCGTAAGCATCCGCCCAACCCCACCTTGACGCCAGCCACCGCGCGTGTTCCCTCATAAGGAAGGGGCGTGTGTGGCGGCCTCCTCGGGCCCGCTCAGCCCT
>CALIXC010000197.1 GCA_938046755.1 uncultured Lautropia sp.
CATGACGTCTGACAGGAGGACGACGTATGCCGAGCAGAAAGACCACCCGTGCCGCAAAGGCTAACGCTGCCAGGATGCCCAGCATTCCCAGGGAGCTGCTGGATCAGATCGAGAAGCAGGGTCCGATGACGGCCGAGACCATCCAGCAGGCCTCGAGAGCCTATCCGGAATTTTGTGTGTGAGGGCATACCATGACGTCTGACAGGAGCTCCCTCTGGCAGGATAGTTGTCTCCCTCCTCCTGATCCAGGGCGGTTAATTCAGATATCCAGAATCTTCCGCTCCATGCCCTTGACGGGCGGCAGCCAGGCCTGGGTGCCTTGCAGGGTCAGGCCAAGCATGCGGGCCGGCAGGCGGTAGGACTCGGCGTGCTCGGGGTCGAGTTCGGTCTGGATGTCGTCATCCCGTCCCTGTTCGGCCAGTTCTGCCCAGTGGGGGTTGATCAGGAGCGTCTTGCCCAGGGCAATGAATTCTGCCCAGCCGGTGGCCAGTGCGTCGGCAGCCTGGGATGCGGTGTAGAGGTTGCCCACGCCGATGAGGGGAAGATTGCCGCCGATGTGCTGGTGCAGCTGTTCAATGCGGGTGCGTTCCGTATCTGCGCCGCGACGGGCTTTCTTGTAGAAGTCCCACAGGGAAACGTGCAGGTACTGCAGCGGTTTCTGCACCAGGGCATCGATGAGGGCGAAGGTGTCGGCCATGGTGATGCCGTTCTCGCCGGGTTCTTCGGGCGAGAAGCGGTAGCCGATGATGAATTCGGGTTTGGCGTGCCTGTCGCGCACGGCCGTGACGGCGTCCACGACGGCCAGCGGGAAACGCAGCCGGTTCTGCAGGCTGCCGCCCCAGGCGTCGGTCCGGCGGTTGGACTGGGCGGAGAAGAACTGCTGGATCAGGTAGTTGTTGGCGCCATGGATTTCCACGCCATCAAAGCCGGCTTCCAGTGCCAGTTCGGCCGCGCGACCGTAGCCATCGATGATGCTCAGGATCTGCGCTTCGGTCAGGGCCTTGGCGCCGGTTTCGGGATGCTCGGACGGGGCGAAGATCTCGCCATTCGGGTTGAGGGCGGGCATGGACTGCCAGCCGCCGTGATGGATCTGCAGCAGGGCTTTGGCGCCCTGATCATGGGCGATGCGGGCGACTTCACGCAGGCTGGGTAGGTCTTCGGTGCCGATGGCCTCGGGCTGTCCGTAGAAGGCCTGTAAGCATCCGCCCAAGGGAGTGTCCGAAATTCTGTGTGCGGGGCCTGAACGGCTACCCCACCATGGTGGGGTAGCCGGCGATTGATTCTCACACAACGTAGCGCG
>CALIXC010000198.1 GCA_938046755.1 uncultured Lautropia sp.
TCCGATGGGCAGTTTGAGAATGTGCGTGGTGGGCAGGCTGCCCTGTGGGCGGAACCACTGCCCGTTCTGAAACAGCAGCGCCGTCTTTTCCTGCGCGCCTGCCAGAGAGATTCGGAAGTCGTCTGCATCGCCATCGTAGGGGTTCCGGATATCGCTGCGGGACACGCTGCGACGCAGCAGGCTGGCGATATCGGCACTGGACAGTGGCGTGGCTTCACGCTGGGGGAAATCGCGCGGTGTCATGCCGTCAGGCAGTATCTGCAAGGCGCCTACACAGTCATGGCCAATCTCGGCCAGCAGGTCGAAGGCCACTGTGGTCGGGGTGCGATACCTTTGTGCAATCCGCTCGCGGATGCCCTGGCTGTCGGGCAGCAGATTCTCAAAGAAGGCGCGGACAGCAGGACCAGAAATGGGTTGGTCGGCAGGCGGAAAGGGCAATGACAGGGAGAGGGGGCGCCCTAGTGGGTGCTGTACCCATTCCGGGGCGTAATGCAAGGTCTCCGACACATGCGACGGCCGCTTCCAGTGGCCGACGAACAGCCCATTCATCCACAATCCCAAGACATTCCTGCGGCGTGCGGACATGGCGTCTCACCAGGCAAAGGGGGCGGAGTCGTCAGGGGCTTGTACGGCGCCGGATGGAGACGCACGGGCAGGCGTCGTCTCATCATGATCAGCCGCAGAGGCCATCGAAACGGCAGCCCCTTCGGCACGGTCCTGCCGCAGCACCAGCGACACGCCCAGCAGGCTCAGCAATGCCATCAGGCGCTCGGCGCTCATCCGGTGGGCGTTGCGCTCCAGGCTGGAGAAGGTCTGTTGGGTCACGCCCAGACGGCGAGAGGCCTCGGCCTGTGTCAGGCCGGCGGCCTTGCGAAAACCCTGCAGTAGCATGGGGAGCTGTTCGGGAATCTGGACGCGGAGGTCCTGTGAAAGGGGACGATCGGGCATGTACAGGCCCTAGGCTGTATTTTGACAATACATAGTATAGCCTGTATTTGCATCATACAGGCTATGGGCTGTATCTGCCAGCCCCTATCGCCCCGTGCCCGCGCGGCCCTCATTCCCTACCCGGACCCGCGCCAGCAGCACCTGCAGCGGGTGGCGCAGCTGGCGGTGGGCCAGACGCTTGACCTGGCTGCGGCAGGAATAGCCGGTGGCCAGGGCCTCGCCGGCCGTCTCGGCAGGGCGGTCCACCTGGGCCTGCCACGATTGCGAGTAGATGAGGCGTGAGGTGGCCAGGTTGCGGGTCTCGTGGCCATAGGTGCCGGCCATGCCGCAGCAGCCGGTGGCCTGTACCTGCAGCGTCAGCCCGAAGTGGCGGAACACCTTCACCCACTGGCCGTTGCTGTCGGGCTGGTTGGTCTTCTCGGTACAGTGGGCCAGCAGACGATAGGTCTCGGGGAAATCGAGGTTCTGACGGGTATTGCCGTGCGAACGGGATGTATCGGCGGTTGCTGTGGCGGAGGATGACAGAACCTCAGCCAGCTTCCGGGCCGCCGGTCCTTCTGCCAGCGCCTGCAGCAGCCATTCCTGCGGCAGCAGCACCCGGGGCAGGTCCTGGATGCCGTCGATCTTGGCGTACTCCTGCCGGAACACCAGCGTCATGGCCGGGTCCAGCCCCACCAGCGGGATGTCGAACCGGGCCAGCGCCTGCAGGGCGCGGATGTGGCGACGTGCCACGCGCTCGAAGGCCGGCAGGAAGCCCTGCACCTGCAGCGGCTTGCCGTTGGCGTGCAGCGGTGCCAGCCAGACACGAAGGCCCAGTCGTGCGGCCAATTCGATGAAATCCACCAGTTGTTCGGTCTCGAAATACCGGGTGAAACTGTCCTGCACCAGAATGACGCTGCGCGCACGCTCCTCGGCAGAGAGTGCTTCCAGTGCGGCCGGTGTGGCGGTGGCCACCTGCCATCGCTGCAGCACGGGCTGGAGTGCCATGCGGTTGATGAGCGGGCTGTCCACCATGCCCACATGCTTTTCCATCATGCGCTGTACCCAGTCGTTGCCCATGATGCCGTTGTAGAGCCAAGGTACGTGGGCAAACCACGGCATGGAGAATTCCAGCGAGCCGATGAGGTAATGGCGCAGCGGGCGCAGGTAGCGCTGGTGGTAGAGCTGCAGGAAGCGCGCGCGGAAATCCGGCACGTTCACCTTGATGGGACATTGCCCGGCGCAGGCCTTGCAGGACAGGCAACCGGCCATGGCCTCGTACACTTCATGCGAGAAGTCCGGTGCCTGCTGCTGTGCGGCGCGGGTATTGCGCCAGCGCTGCCAGAAGCTGCGGAAGAACCCTGGCGGATTGCGCGACAGTTCCAGAACGTCCACGCCGGCATTGCCCTGCAGGCGCAGCCATTCGCGCATCAACGAGGCACGACCCTTGGGTGAGTGCTGGCGCTGGCGGGTGGCTTTCCACGACGGGCACATGGCGTCGTCGGGATCGTAGTTGTAGCAGGCGCCGTTGCCGTTGCAGTGCATGGCGGCGCCATAGCTCTGCCAGACGCGCTCGTCGATTTGCCGGTCGTGCTCGCCGCGTGTGGGTACACCATCGACCTTCATCAGCTGCGCCTGGCTCTGCCACGGCGTGGCAATCTTGCCCGGGTTGATCTGGTTGTGCGGGTCGAAGGCGGCCTTGAGCTTCTGCAGTGACGGATACAGCTCACCGAAATATGCCTCGGCATATTCCGAGCGCACGCCCTTGCCGTGCTCGCCCCACAGCAGGCCGCCGTAGCGCTGCGCAAGGGCTGCCACCGCATCACTGATCGGGCGCACCAGTGCCGCGTACTTCGGATCCTTCATGTCCAGCGCCGGGCGCACGTGCAGCACGCCGGCGTCCACGTGGCCGAACATGCCGTATTGCAGGCCGTGACTGTCCAGCAGTGCGCGGAACTCGGCAATGTATTCCGCCAGGTTCTCGGGGGGCACGGCCGTGTCTTCCACGAAGGGCTGCGGTCGGGCTTCGCCCTGCACGTTGCCCAGCAGGCCCACGGCACGCTTGCGCATGGCATAGACGCGCTTGACGGCGTCCGATCCCACCGCCAGCGTGTGGCCCAGACGGCGCACGGTGGTGTCAGTCTGCAGGTGATTCACGAAGCGCTGCACGCGCGTATCCACCTCGGTCGGGTCATCGCCGCTGAATTCCACCAGGTTGATGCCCAGTGTCTGCTCGCCTTCCTGCTCCGGAAAATATTCCGACACGCTGTTCCAGACGAAATCGTTCATGGCCAGCAGCAGCACCTTGGAATCCACCGTCTCGATGGACAGGGGCTTCTGTGCGATCAGCGCCCGGGCGTCGCGCAGCGCATCCATGAAGGCGGCGTAGCGCACGTTCACCAGCACCGAGTATTTCGGAATGGGCAGCACGTTGAGCCGTGCCTCCACCACGAAGCCCAGCGAGCCCTCGGCGCCGCACAGCACGCTGTTGAGGTCGAAGCGGCCGTCAGGACGACGCAGGTGCGCCAGGTCATAGCCGGTCAGGCAGCGGTTGAGCTTCGGAAACTTCGCGCGGATGCGCTCGGCCTGCTCGTCGGCAATGCGGCGGGCCGTGCGGTGTACCTTGCCGACGCGCCCAGGCTGCGCGCACAGAGCTTCCAGTCCCGCATCGTCCACCGGCTGGCTGACGAAGCGCTCGCCGCCCAGCAGTACGTAGTCCAGTGCCAGCACGTGGTCGCGCGTCTTGCCATAGGTGCAGCTGCCTTGGCCGCTGGCGTCGGTGTTGATCATGCCGCCCAGCGTCGCCCGGTTGGAGGTGGACAGTTCGGGGGCGAAGAAGAGGCCGTGAGGTCGGAGTGCGGCGTTGAGCTGGTCCTTCACCACGCCGGCCTGGGCACGCACCCAGCCTTCCTCGGCGTTGATCTCCAGAATGCGGTTCATGTGCCGCGAAAGGTCCATCACCAGCCCGTGGGTGAGCGACTGGCCGTTGGTGCCGGTGCCGCCACCGCGCGGTGCCAGCGCCACCGTCTGGTAGGCAGGCTTGCCCAGCAGCGTGGCCACACGCTGGACATCCTCGGCGTCTTTCGGGAAGACGGCGGCCTGCGGGGCCAGCTGGTAGAGCGAGTTGTCGGTGGCGAACAACGTGCGGGTGGCGTAGTCGTCCTGGATCTCGCCGGCAAAGCCGCTGGCGCGTAGGTCTGCCAGAAACTGTTGATAGATGGCGGGCAGCTCGTCGGCGGGGCGGGGCAGGGCGGCGATGGACATGGAACAGGCGGGGCGGAAGGACCGGCGCCGGCGCGGAAGTGGTCGGGACAGCCCGACAGTATCCGCACGCGCGTCCCCGTTGACAAGTGCGGACCGGCTGCGCCGGTCAGGACGGAAAAGGCAGAAAGGAAAAGGTGGAGCCGGCAAGACACGCAGCGCCCGTTTCCTGCTTCTTGAGTGGGCCGTGGCCGCACTGGATACGCGGCAGGCTGAAACTGGCATGGGCGCCGGAGCCGATCAGGGGGGGCATCGACCGGAGCCAGCCCCTGCTGCGCATCGAAGGGCTTTCGTGGCGCAC
Organism: uncultured Lautropia sp.; assembly: GCA_938046755.1. Classification (GTDB taxonomy): domain Bacteria; phylum Pseudomonadota; class Gammaproteobacteria; order Burkholderiales; family Burkholderiaceae_E; genus Lautropia. Next base: position 4,490 of record CALIXC010000198.1, read on the forward strand.
GCCGGAAGGTCGTCCACTGCTGCAGGATGTGCAGCTGGAGGCGAGTGCAGGGGAGTGGGTGCTGCTGGTGCGGCCGCAGGCGCTCTTTCTGGACGAGGCCACCGGGTAGCTGGATCCGCAGTCCGCAGCCGCCATGGTTCGGCTGCTTCAGCAGGCGCTGCCCGGGGCATTGTGTGTGGCCATCAGCCATCAGCCGGAAGTGAAGGCGCTGTTCACGCGCCGGGCTGTGCTGGCGGCTGCTGGCGGTACGCCGTAGGGGCTGCCGGGGGCGGGGCGGCAGCCAGGTCCACGTTGCAGTGCGCGCCGATGCTGGTCGGGCACTGTCGGGCGCTGGCCTCGATGATCCGCGCGCAGGTGAGCAGGTTGAGATCCTCGTGCCCGGACACGCTGACGGGGGGCTGGATGCGCGCCTGCCAGGCGGTCAGCACGGCATGGGCATGGGTCAGGCCCGGCGTGCTGCGCAGGATGCCCAGGTTCCGGCTCACCAGCGCCTGCAGGCCGTGACGATCGAAAGGCGGCAGGGCGGTACCGGATTCGTCGGCGACCCTGCTGGCAGGCGCGGGCTGCACGAAGGGGGCGGAAGCATCCCTTTCGGCCGCTGCCACGGTCGTTTCGCGGGGGGCGGAGGAAGCGTCCTGCACCATGTCGTGCTTCGAGACCATCGTCATGGCCCGGATCATCGGGTGGTGCCAGCGGGCGCAGTCCGCTATGGCCCGGGCGGCGTTGCGGCCCATCACCACGCATTCCAGCAGCGAGTTGCTGGCCAGCCGGTTGGCGCCATGCAGGCCGGTGCAGGCGGCTTCGCCCAGGCAGAAGAGGCTCTCCACCTGGGTGTGCCCGGCCGTGTCGCAGACGATGCCGCCGCAGGTGTAGTGCTGCACCGGGCCGACGGGAATCGGGCTGCGCGTGATGTCGATGCCATGCGCCAGGCAATGCGCATGGATGGTGGGGAAGTGCTCCAGGATGAAGCTGCGCGGCCGATGGCTGATGTCCAGCCAGATGTGGGGGAGTGACTGCCTGCCGATCTCGGTGGCAATGGCGCGGGCCACGATGTCGCGGGGCGCCAGTTCGGCACGCTCGTCGTAGCGGGGCATGAAGCGCTCACCGGCTTCATTGCGCAGTATGCCCCCTTCGCCGCGCACAGCCTCGGAGATCAGGAAGATCGGTTCCTGCCCGTTGGTATCGGACAGGCTGGCACCGATGTCCGTCAGGAAGCGGGAGGGGCCGGCATGTCCGGCGAAGCCGGTGGGGTGGAACTGCATGAAGGCCATGTTGGCAGCTGCGCAGCCGGCCCGGAAGGCCATGGCAATGCCGTCGCCGGTGCAGGCGGTCGGGGTGGTGGTGCGTGCATAGACCTGGCCGCAACCGCCGCTGGCCAGCACGACGAATGTGGCACGCATCGGCTGCAGCTGCCCCTGGTGTAGCACGCGCACGCCCACGCAGCGCTCCTCGTCGTCCTGCAGCAGGTCCACGGCCATGGTCTGTTCCAGCTGCCGGATGTTGGGGCGGCTGGCCACGGCACGGTAGAGCGCCTGCATGATCGAGAGCCCGGTGTGGTCGGCCACGTGGGCGATGCGGCTGGCACCGTGCCCGCCTTCGCGTGTCAGGTGCAGGCTGCCGGTATCCGTGCGGCTGAAGGGCACGCCCGTGCCGATCAGCCATTCGATGGCGGCCCGTCCCTGCGAGAGGATGGCACGTACCGCGGCCTCGTCGCACAGCCCGGCACCGGCCACCAGCGTGTCGGCCACATGGTCATCCAGTCGGTCAAGCCGATCCAGCACGGCGGCGATACCGCCCTGCGCGCGACTGCTGGCGTTGTCATCAAGCCGGTACTTGCACAGCAGCGCGATGCGCAGGCTCTCTGGCAGTGAGAGCGCCAGTGTCAGCGCTGCCAGCCCGTTGCCCACGATGATCACGTCGTGGTCGGTATTCCGTGGTTTCATGCCGGTCCCATCCCGTTGAAGACATTGGCGGCCTGCTGGCGCTTGAGCTGTTCGGCAAAGTTCAGCATGCGTTCCAGCGGCTTGCGGGCGGCCTGGCCCAGTGCGCTGTCCAGCAGGATCTCGTTGTGGCCGTGGCGCAGTGCGTCGTGGATGCCCACCAGGCCGTTCATGGCCATCCAGGGGCAGAAGGCGCAGCTCTTGCAGGTACCACCGTTACCGGCCGTGGGGGCAGCCAGAAAGGTCTTGTGAGGCGCCTGCTTGCGCATTTCGTGCAGGATGCCCTGGTCGGTGGCCACGATGAAGGTCTGTTCGGGGCGTTCCACGGCGGCCTTGAGCAGCTTGCTGGTGGAACCCACCACATCGGCCATCTCCACCACGCTGGCCGGTGACTCCGGATGCACCAGCACGATGGCATCCGGATGTTCGGCCTTCAGCGCCAGCAGCTCCTCGGCCTTGAACTCGTCGTGCACGATGCACGAACCCTGCCACAGCAGCATGTCGGCGCCGGTCTGGCGGCGGATGTAGTCGCCCAGGTGCCGATCCGGTCCCCAGATGAGCTTTTCTCCCCGTTCTTTGAGGTGGGTGACGATCTCCAGTGCCACTGACGAGGTGACGACCCAGTCGGCACGCGCCTTCACAGCGGCACTGGTGTTGGCATACACCACCACCGTCCGGTCCGGGTGCTGGTCGCAGAAAGCCGAGAACTCGTCCTCGGGGCAGCCCAGGTCCAGCGAGCATTCCGCTTCCAGGTCCGGCATCAGCACCGTCTTGTCCGGGCAGAGGATCTTGGCGCTCTCGCCCATGAAGCGCACGCCGGCCACCACCAGCATCCGCGCCGGATGGGAGGCACCGAAGCGGGCCATCTCCAGCGAGTCGCCCACGCAGCCGCCGGTTTCCAGGGCCAGATCCTGGATGTCGGGATCCACGTAGTAGTGGGCCACCAGCACGGCATTGCGTTCGTGCAGCAGGGCCGCAATGCGTTCTTTCAACGCCCTGGCCTCATCGGGGCCCAGGGCATCGGGCACCTTGGCCCAGGCCTGCCGGATGCTGCAGGCCGTGGTGGGGGCCTTCGCGTCGGGCAGGTCATAGTCGAAAACCCTGTGCAGGACTTCCATCATCGTCGGGATCCTCTTTGGTGGGTGCGGGGTTATGGGCTGTGCGGGACAGCAGGGCGGGTGAGGGTTGGTGGTGGGAGCAGGAATGTCTGCCAGTTGTCACTGTTATACTCAGTTTGAGCATAATTGGTCGGAACTCAGGAATCGACCGGAATCCATGGCGTGTCTGGACAGGTCTCAACGGGGAAACGATGGTGCGATGCGCGCCGGACCTTCCGTTCCGGGGGCTTCATGCCGTGCTCCGCACACCAGACTCCTTGCATCGGAAACGGCGTGCAGGAAGGCATGGACTCGGGAACTTTCGGATCCGCGTCGTCATGCTTATGCTCAGGTTGAGCATAATAGGAGCGTGTCATTGTCCCTGTCAAACGATCACCCTTCCGGACGGGTAGAATTTTCGTAACCCTCTCGGATTTCTGCTGGATGGATGCCTCTCTCGAACAGACCGGCGCGGCGCAAGGCATCGTCGAGCTGGTCACGGTGCTGGTTGCGGTGACGGACTTCAAGGCCCGTGTATTGACCGTGGGCAACGGCACCATGCTGCCGCAGGGACCGCTGTCGCCCGTGCATCGCTCGCTGCAGTCGGGTGTGCGGCTGTGGGTGGCGCAGCAGACCGCACAGCCAATGGGTTACGTGGAGCAGCTCTACACCTTCGTGGACACCCGGCGTCAGAACGACCAGGGGCTGCCAGTGCTGTACGTGAGCTACCTGGGACTGGTGAGCGAGGCCAACGAGACGGAGCTGAGCCCGGATGCGCGCTGGTTCGACTGGTACGACTATTTCCCGTGGGAAGATCTGCGCGATGGCCGGCGGGACTGGATTGCCCGCGTGATCCTGCCGCGACTGGATGCCTGGGTGGCGCAGGCCGGGGCGGCAGCCATGCGCCGGGAGCGTCGCAACCGGGTTGACCTGCTGTGGGGGCTGCCGCCCTGCGAGTGGTCGGAGGAGCGCACGCTGCAGCGCTACGAGCTGCTCTATGAAGCGGGGCTGGTGCCGGAGTCGCTGCATCCGCAGGTGGACTTCGACATGGCGCTGACAGGCCGCGCCATGCAGCACGATCATCGCCGGGTGCTGGCCACGGCCGTGTCGCGGCTGCGCGCCAAGATCAAGTACCGGCCGGTCATCTTCGACCTGATGCCTGAGCGCTTCAGTCTGCTGCAGCTGCAGAAGAGTGTGGAGGCGCTGGTGGGCTGCGAGCTGCACAAGCAGAATTTCCGCCGTCAGGTCCTGCATCAGGGACTGCTGAAGCCCGTCGACCAGAGCACGGCGACCTCACGTGGCCGTCCGGCCCGCCTGTATCGCTTTCACGAGAGCGTGCTGTCAGAAAGCCTCATCTCGGGGGGGCGATTGTCGTTCCTCAAGGGCTGAGCGGGCGTTGTGGCATCACACAGAATTCAACAACAAGGAGATCACAGGATGTCGTCGGAATCTGCATCGAACACGCGGCCCATGCCGGGCCCGGGTACCGGAATTTCCGGGGGCGACGCGCAGGATATGGATGCGTCAACGTCCGGTCCGGCCGACCTCGGCGGTGTGCCATTCCCGTTGCCCGATGTCGTGCTGGAGCCCTTCGTGCGGCAGGCGCTGGCCGAGGACCTGGGGCGGCGTGGCGACATCACGTCGGCTGCCGTCATTCCGCCTTCGGCCACGGCCTGTTTTGACGTGACCAGTCGTGAGCCGGGCGTGGTGGCCGGGCTGGACCTGGCCCGCCTGGCCTTTCACCTGTTCGATCCGGCCGTGACGTTCCAGGCCCGGGCGCAGGACGGGCAGCGGGTACGGCTCGGGCAGGTGCTGGCACGCGTGCAGGGGCCGGTGCGTTCGCTGCTGTCGGCCGAGCGCACGGCACTGAATTTCATGACGCATCTGAGCGGCATCGCCACCCTGACGGCTGCTGCCGTGGCACAGACAGAGGGCACGGCCGCGCGCATCACCTGCACGCGCAAGACCCTGCCCGGGCTGCGCGTCCTGCAGAAATACGCGGTGCGCGCTGGCGGGGGCTGCAATCACCGCATGGGTCTGGATGACGCCATCCTGATCAAGGACAACCACCTGGTGCATTCCGGCAGCTTGGCGCAGACCCTCCGGCGTGCCCGGCAGGCGGCCGGACACCTCATTCCGCTGGAAGTGGAGGTGGACACGCTGGGTCAGCTGGAAGAGGCGCTGGAGGCGGGCGCCGACCTGGTGCTGCTCGACAACATGGATGACGAGATGCTGGCGCAGGCCGTGGCGATGTGCCGGGGCAGGGCACGCACCGAGGCATCCGGCGGCATCACGGTCGAGCGCATTCATCGCGTGGCAGCGGCAGGTGTGGACTTCATTGCGCTGGGGTATCTGACCCACAGCAGCCGCTCGCTGGACATCGGGCTGGATGATCCGGTGAGCTGAAGCAGGCTGTCTGGCCACCGGCCCGAGCGGACACCTGGGGTGCTGCCTGCCGCCCGGGCTGAGTGCTGACGCTGGCGGCAGGATGCCGCCACACGCGTGCGTTGCAGATTACTGTGCTTCCTGCAGCGCCTGTGCGTGCCACGCGATGTGTTCGCCGATGAAGCTGGCGATGAAGTAGTAGCTGTGGTCGTAGCCGGGTTGCAGGCGCAGCTCCAGCGGGTGCCTTGTAGCGGCGCAGGCAGCTTCCAGCAGTTCGGGGCGCAGCTGCTCGTGCAGGAAGGCGTCCTCACCGCCCTGATCGATGAGGATGGGCGGGCGGATGCTGGTGTTGCCTTGATCGGCGGCCAGCGCCTTGACCAGTTCCACGCTGTCCCAGGCCTTCCAGGCTTGCGGATCGTTGCCCAGGTAGGCGCCCAGAACCTTCTGGCCCCAGGGCGCCTGCGAGGGGGCCACGACGGGGGCGAAGGCCGAGACACGGCGGTAGCGCTCGGGATTGCGCAAGGCCACGACCAGCGCACCATGCCCGCCCATCGAATGACCAAGGATGCTGCGCACGTCGCTGGCCGGGAAGTGGGCTTCCACGAGGGCCGGCAGCTCGTCCACCACGTAGTCGTACATCCGATAGTGGTCGGCCCAGGGGGCCTGGGTGGCGTTCACGTAGAAGCCGGCACCCTGGCCCAGGTCGTAGCCTTCGTCGTCGGCCACGTCCTTGCCGCGCGGGCTGGTGTCGGGGGCCACCAGGATGAGGCCGTGGCGGGCGGCGTGTTGCTGGGCGCCGGCCTTGGTGATGAAGTTCTGTTCGGTGCAGGTCAGGCCCGAAAGCCAGTAGAGCACGGGGCATTTCTCGCCGGCCAGTGCCTGCGGCGGCAGGTAGACGCCCACGTTCATGAGCGTGCCGGTGGAGGAGGAGGGGTGCTGCCAGACTTCCTGGCGGCCGCCGAAGCTGGCGTGCTGTTCGATCTGTTTCATCGTTTTGTGTCCGTGGGACCGGCCGAAGGCATGGCCCGGGAGCTGGCCGAAGGCACGGCCCCGGGGCTGTACCGTCATGTCGGCCGGTTGTGTCGGCCGGTCGTGTCAGGAAGGGCGCTCAGTAATGCACCACGCTGCGGATCGACTTGCCTTCGTGCATCAGCGTGAAGGCGTCGTTGATGTCGTCCAGCGGCATGGTGTGGGTCACGAAGGGGGCCAGGTCGATCTTGCCGTGCATGGCTTCTTCCACCATGCCGGGCAGCTGCGTGCGGCCCTTCACGCCACCAAAGGCGGTGCCCAGCCAGCGGCGGCCGGTGACCAGCTGGAAGGGGCGGGTGGAGATCTCCTGTCCCGCGCCGGCCACGCCGATGATCACCGACTGGCCCCAGCCGCGGTGGGCTGCTTCCAGCGCGGCGCGCATGACGTTGACGTTGCCGATGCACTCGAAGGTATGGTCCACGCCCCAGCCGGTCATCTCGATGAGCACCTGCTGGATGGGCTTGTCGTGGTCCTTCGGGTTCACGCAGTCGGTGGCGCCGAACTGCCGGGCCAGCGGAAACTTGTCGGGGTTGGTGTCGATGGCGATGATCCGCCCGGCCTTGGCCTGCCGTGCACCCTGGATGACGGCCAGGCCGATGCCGCCCAGCCCGAAGACGGCCACCGAGTCACCGGCCTGTACCTTGGCCGTGTTGTGCACGGCGCCGATGCCGGTGGTGACGCCGCAGCCCAGCAGGCAGACGTGTTCGGGGTTGGCCTGCGGATTGATCTTGGCCAGCGAGACCTCGGCCACCACGGTGTATTCGCTGAAGGTGGAGCAGCCCATGTAGTGGTAGAGCGGCTGGCCGTTGTACGAGAAGCGCGTGGTGCCGTCGGGCATCACGCCCTTGCCCTGGGTGGCGCGCACCGAGGTGCAGAGGTTGGTCTTGTTGCTCTTGCAGAACAGGCACTCGCCGCATTCGGCGGTGTAGAGCGGAATGACGTGATCGCCGGGCTTCACGGAGGTGACGCCTTCACCCACGGCTTCCACGATGCCGGCGCCCTCGTGGCCCAGCACGACGGGAAAGAGGCCTTCCGGATCGTCACCGGACAGGGTGAAGGCATCGGTATGACAGACCCCGGTATGGGTGATGCGCACCAGCACTTCGCCTTTGCGGGGCGGTTCGACATCGATCTCGACGATCTGCAGGGGTTGGCCGGCGGCAAAGGCGACGGCGGCGCGGGATTTGATGGTCATGGCGGTGTCCTGGAGGCTGGTGGAGGATGCCCCCAGTATGCCAGCCTGGGGCGCCGCCTGCAGGCAGGGGGCGGTGAGGCAGGGGACCCGTGGTGCAGGGGGCGCACGCGGGGAGGGGGCAGACGCCCCTGGCCGATGAAAGAATCGGTCCGCCGGATGAGGGCGGACCGAACCGTGATCAGGGGCCCCAAAATGAAACGCGCCGGGGTGGACCCTGGGGGCCGCGCCCGGCGCGTCATGGCTCAGCCTCGCGTCTTAGTGCCGCGTCTTCGCCATCGGCTGGTCGGCACCATCGGTGCCTTGCTGGCGCGGCCGTGCCGGGATGCCACGCTTGCTGTCAAAGCTCAGGCCCGGCTGCCCCGGTTCGGTCTGCACGCTCACGTTCGCGCCCTGGGCCTGACGCGCCTTGACCTGCTCGATGACGGTGG
>CALIXC010000199.1 GCA_938046755.1 uncultured Lautropia sp.
CGGCCTGCGTCCTGGCTGACCTCGCCCTGCTGGTCGTGCTGGTCGTGCTTGTCGCCCGGCCGTCCTGGGGCTGGCAGGGGCGGTTCGCACCGGTGGCCAACACCGTCGCCTGCCTGGCCCTGGCGCTGCTCACCGTCCTTCCCTGGGAGGTGCGCATGAGCGGGGCCGTCACGGCGGTTCTCGGTCATGTCGAGAATGAGTCGATCAAGCACCTCGGGCGACAGCTGGAGTTTCCGGATGAGTGCCACCACCTGCGGATACTGCTTCTGCAGCGAGGCCGAGACAGCCATGGCCAGCCGGGACACCGGAAATCCCGAGACGCAGCGATCACGGGAAGCCGGGTTCATCAGCTCGGGCCAGCAGCGGGCGTCGTAGTCGGGGAACGCGATGGGCACCAGGTCGTATTTGGCCATGAGGCCGGCCGGGTGCCAATAGTAGAAAAGCAAGGGCTCGCGGCGGGCGATGGCAGAGGCGATCTCGGCATCAAGCGCCGCTCCGGTACCGGGATGGACGTTGGCGTAGCGCGTCGAGAGCCCCGTGTTGGCCAGTAGCCGGGTGTTGAAGGTCTCGCAGGCCCAGCCGGCCGGGCAGTTCAGGAAGCGTGCCTGGCCGGGCTGTTCGGGATTGGGGAACAGATGGGCATGGCGGGCCAAGTCATCCACCGACTTCAGGTCGGGGTTCTGCTCCTGCACGTAACGGGGCACATACCAGCCCTGCACGGCACCGCCGGTGAGCGTGTCACCCAGGATGGCGACCTTCTTCTCGGCCACGGCCTTCTCGATGCCGGGCGAGCGTCCGACCCATTGTTCGGCAATGATCTGGATGTCGTCCTGGATGAGGGCCGATTCCAGACTGGGCACCGAGCCGGGCACCACCTCGGTGCGGCAGCCCAGGCCCTCGCGCAGCAGCAGGTCCAGCAGCGCCGTGGTGATCTGGCCGCTTTCCCAGTCCAGTCCGCCCAGGCGGATGGGGCCCTGGACAGCACAGTCGGAGGAAGCCGGCGCAGGCGCCTCCGCAGAGGCGCGGGTCGCAGCCGGCATCAGGGCCGCGACCAGGGCAAACAGCACGATGTACAGCCGGATGGCCAAGGGCGCCTCCTGCGGGGATGCGGATCAGCCGGAGTGGCCGATCAACCGCAGCTGCCGAGCATGCCGCACTGGGTGCAGTAGTCGCAGCCGTCTTTCCGGATCATCGCATAGGCACCGCATTCGCTGCATTTTTTCCCGGCCATGATGCCCGAGGATTCGGAGGCCGTCTGCACGACCGGCTCGACCGAAGGCAGCTCGCCCGGCTCGAATAGCGAGGCCTGCACGGCCTCCTGGCGCTTGGCGATGAGGTTCTGGATGGCGTAGGCGATGGCAGCGACCTCGCTGTCGTGCCAGCGCGGCACATGGGTGCCGTCAGCCTTCTCGTAGGTCCCCAGACGCACCGGGCCGCGGTCCCAGGTAACCTTGCGCATGTCGGACAGCGCACGGTCAAGGAAGCCGCCACGGGCCGCCAGGCTGAGCATCCGCATGGTGGCGGTGATCCACTGCTGCGATTCGCCGCTCTGGCCCACGGGCATGAAGAACTCGATGGCGCGCTCGACGGTGCGGCCGTCCATGCCCTCGACCGGCAGGAAGGAGACGATGAGGTAGAGCCGCTGCTGGCCTTCGTGCGTCCAGTACTCGATCTTCTCGGCCACAGCGTTGAGCGCGCCCTGCGGACGGCGCTCGATCACCTTGCGCATCGGATCCTGCTCGTGCTGCTGCGCGGCGGCCTCGGCCTTCTCGGCAGGCTTCTCTTCCTTCTTGGCAGGCTCGGCCTCCAGCACGGCACCCAGGATGGGGTTGGGCCGGTAGGTGGCCAAGCCTTTCAGGCGGGCCTTCCAGGCCTGCTGGTACAGGTCCTTGAAGTCTTCGTACGGGTAGTCGGCCGGGACGTTGACGGTCTTGGAGATGGAGGTGTCGACGTAGGGCTGCACGGCTTCCATCATCGCCACGTGCTCCTGGGCCGTCATGGCCAGGGCGTTGACGAAGTAGTCGGGCAGGTTGTCCACGTCACCGCCCTGCGACTTGTACAGCCGCCAGGCGTGATCCTCGACCACGTACTCGCTGCGGCTGCCGTCAGCCTCGCGCTTGCGGCGCGTGTAGGTCCAGGAGAACGGCGGCTCGATGCCGTTGCTGGCGTTGTCGGCAAAGGCTAGGCTGACCGTGCCGGTAGGCGCGATGGACAGCAGGTGGCTATTGCGGATGCCGTACTTGCGGATGTCGGCCTTGATGTCGTCGGGCAGGCGCGAGGCGAAGCTGCCCTCGCCTTTCTTGCTGCCCTTGCCCAGGTAGCGGTCGGCGTCGAACTGCGGAAAGGCGCCCTTTTCCTTGGCCAGCTCGACCGAGGCACGGTAGGCGGCGTTGCGCATGGTCTCGGCGATACGGGCGGCCATGGCGCGGCCCTCGGCCCGGTCGTAGCGCAGCTTCAGCATGGCCAGCGTGTTGCCCAGGCCGGTAAAGCCCACGCCGATGCGGCGCTTGGCGGCAGCTTCGGCACGCTGCTTGTCCAGCGGCCAGAAGGTCACGTCCAGCACGTTGTCCAGGGCGCGCACCTGGATGGCCACCACGTCCTCGAAGGCGGCGAAGTCGAAGGCCGGCTCGCCGCCCTGACCGAAGGCGTTGCGCACGAAGCGGGTGAGGATGATGGGACCCAGGTCGCAGCAGCCGTAGGGCGGCAACGGCTGCTCGCCACAGGGGTTGGTGGCCTCGATGGTCTCGCAATAGTTGAGGTTGTTGTCGCGGCCGATGGCGTCGAGGAACAGGATGCCGGGTTCGGCGAAGTCGTAGGTGGACTTCATGATGGTGTCCCACAGCTGTCGGGCCGGCACGCGGCGGTAGACCCACTTGCCATCATCACGCTGGTAGGCGCCGGCGGCCATCACCTTGCGGCCGGGCCGGGCACGGTGCACCAGCTCCCAGTCGGCGTCGTCCTGCAGCGCCTTCATGAAGCCGTCGGTGACGCCGACCGAGACGTTGAAGTTGTTCCAGCGGCCCGGGGTGCGCTTGGCGGTGATGAAATCCAGCACGTCCGGATGGTCGATGCGCAGCACGCCCATCTGGGCGCCACGGCGGCTGCCGGCGCTCTCGACGGTGGCGCAGCTCTGGTCGAAGACGTTGATGTAGCTGCACGGACCGGAGGCGATGGAGTGCGTGCCCTTGACCTCGGCGCCGTTGGGGCGGATGCGGGAGAAGTCGTAACCGACGCCACCGCCGCGACGCATGGTCTCGGCGGCTTCGCGCAGGGCCTCGTAGATGCCGGGGTAGCCCTGGTCGTCGTAGCCCTGGATGCAGTCACCCACGGGCTGCACGAAACAGTTGATGAGGGTGGCCTGGATGTCGGTTCCGGCTGCGCTCATGATGCGGCCCGCACCGATGGCACCGGCATGCAGGTTGCCCAGGAACTTCGCTTCCCACTCGGCGCGGATCTCGGGCTTCTCGACCGAGGCCAGCGCACGCGCCACCCGGGCAAACAGCTCGGCTTCGGTCTTCTCGCCGTCCTTCAGGTACTTCTCGGCCAGCACATCCTGGCTGATGGGCTGGACGGGCAGCGCCGACGAGGTGTGGGCGGCAGGCAGGACATCACGTTTCATAGGGCGTACATTCCAGAACGACAGGGCGCAACGGGCCATCCGGCCCGTTTTGCCAGAAAAACGAAAACGGCCGGAGGCCGCATGAAGACGAAGGCGCCGCCGTCAGGTTGGACAGCGGTCGAGCCGGCAGGCCGGGAGGAGGATCCTGGCCGCAGGAAAGCTGAACCGAAAGAAAACCTTGGCGCGCCACAAAGGCGTGGAAACGCCGGGAACCCGCTGCACGAGCCGTTTCCTACGGGATGACAGGCCGTGACAGGCGATGGCCTGCAGCGACTTGCCATTCCGTAAAAATAACACATACAGTGTCCCCATGCCTACCATCACGCTAGACAAGGGGTCGGAGCGGGGTCGATTGTAAGCCCGGAGCGATCCGGCGTGGGTGTTTCAAAGAGAAAAACGTCGGGCTGTGGCGTGGGACGCGACCTCCTGTCGGGCAGCGCGCCACGATGCGACGCAGCGGCGAGACACGGCGCGGGGCAGGGCTCGAGGCCGGGCACACAGCGGCACGAGATACCGACAGGCAGCCCTCTGAACGGGTCAGGGCTTCATGCCTTCGGAGGCCCCCTTCCGGGCGGCCGAGGGCTTGTGGCCCATGGCCAACAGTACGGTGGCCAGGATGATGAGCGACGCCCCCACCAGCATGCGCCCCGAGGGCTCTTCACCGAACAGCCACCAGGCGCAGGCGATGGCATAGACCGGTTCGAGGGCAATGATCATGCCGGCACTGCGGGCATCGAGCGCCTCAAGGCTTTTCACGAACAGGGTGTGCGCCAGGCCCGTGCACAGGACGCCCAGCACGGCCAGCCAGAACCAGCTGGCCAGGTCGATGGTGCCAGCGGCCGAGGCAGCCACCTGGGAAGGAGCCACCTGGGAAGGAGCCACCTGGGAAGGAGCCGCCTCGGAAGAGGCTGCCTGGGGAGGCGCCACCAGGGACGCGGCATGTGCGGCATCCGTCATGGGTACGCTGTCACCCTCGCCTGCCAGACCGAGGCCCAGCAGTGGCAACACCAGCAGCGCAACGACGAAGTTCTGCCAGAAAGCCACCTGGATGGCGTCCATGCCTCGACTGCCGCGGCGGCTGCAGATGGCCAGGCCGGCAAAGCTCAGCCCCGAGGCCAGCCCCCACAGGAGCCCCACGGTGCCCTGATCACCGACGTCGAACGAGGGCGTGACCAGCACCAGCCCCAGGGTGACGAGCGCCAGCATCGTGCCCTCGGCCCGGCCAATGCGCTCGCGGAACAGCACGACGTCCAGCAGGGCGATGAAAGCCGGGAAGCTGGCAAAGCCCAGCGTGGCCACAGCAACGCCACCCACCTTGACGGCCATGAAGAAGGTGATCCAGTGCACGGCCAGCAGAAAGCCGCTGGCCAGCACAATGCCGGCGCGGCGCGGGCCCAGCCCCTGCAGCAGCGGCCTGCGCTGCGCCAGGGCCAGCACCAGCAGTGCGGTTGCGGCGAACCCTGCCCTGCCGGCGGTGATGGCCACGGCATCGAAACGGATGAGGGCGCCGAGGATGCCGGTGAGCCCAAAAAGCACGGCCACCCCATGGGCGGCCGCGAGTGCGCTGACGTGCGGGTTCTTCATGACCCGCTCATTGTCGGGGCTTGTCGGCGCTCAGGACACCCGGGTCAACCCTGCCAGTGCACGCGATGGATCTGCAGCGTGCTGCAGGCATCCTGCAGCTTCTTCACGCCCTCGATGAAATGGGCGGTCTTGTTGTGGGCATCAAGCGCCGCCTGATCCTTCCAGTGCTCGACGATGTAGGCGGTAACCCCGTCCTCGGCATAAGCAGCGCCATAGGAGACGCAACCGGCTTCCTGGCGGCTGGCCGCCACCAGCTCGGCCGTGGCCTGCTTCAGGCTGTCCAGGTGACCAGGCTTGACCTGCAGCGTGACGACGAGATGGATGGGTTCGGACATTGGAGGCACCTCCCTGAAGTTCTGTGCGCTGCTATGTTACCGAAGCCGCCATCGGACCGGGCCGGCAATCCCTGCCGGCCCGGTCCGGGGTCCATGGCAGGGATGCCATGGACGGCCTGGTTCAGCGCCCTTTCACGGCATTGGCAATGGCCGCAAAAGCGTTCTGGTCGATGCCCGGCGTGGGATTCAGCTTCGCATCGGCCGAGAACTTGGCCACGACCAGTTCGTTGGCCTGGTCGACATAGATATGCTGACCGGCCAGACCGCGGGCTTCCAGCGTGCCGTCCTGCGACTGGGCGATCCACCAGAAGTCATGGTAGGAGGAACCGTCACGCGCATTGCCCCGGCCGGCCTTGAAAACGGCTGGATCCCCGCCTTTCTTCAGCTCGGCCACGGTGCCCGGCTGCAACAGCTGCTTGCCATTGAAGCGCCCTTCCAGACGCACCAGTTCGCCCACCCGCGCCAGGTCGCGCAACGAGGAACTCATGCCGGAGCCTTTCAGAGCCACACCGGTGCGGTCCT
>CALIXC010000200.1 GCA_938046755.1 uncultured Lautropia sp.
GCTGGTTTCCCCGCGGATGGCGTTGAAAGTCCCGGCATGGCGTGCTGTTGGCGATGATGAGGCGGGAAGGATGTTGTCTCGATGGTGCGAAATGTTGCCGAAAGAAAGCGCCTCGTGGCAAATCGTGGGGTGCGTGGGTCCGGGGTTTGCCCTGCATGACGGATAGGGCCGATAATGCCAAGATAAACCAGCATGTGATCTCGATCGATGGAGGAAGTCTGTGAGCGGAAGTGATGCAGCCGAACTGAACGCGGAATCGGCAGCACCGGAGCCGGTCGCGCAGGCCACGACGGCCGCCGAAGTGGCGGCGCCTTCATCCAGGCAGTCCTCGTCCGGAACGGCCGAGGTGCCGTCTTCGGATTCACCCTTGCTCAACCAGCAGTTCTCCACGCTCAACAGCCTGCGCCGGGCGCGTACCTGGGTGGATGTCTATCTGGTTACCGGCACCTGCCTGCACGGACAGATCCGCTCCTTTGATTCCAACATGCTGCTGCTGCAGACCCGCAGTGGCGAGGTGGCACTCTATCACCATGCCGTCAGCAGCGTGATGCGTGCGCAGAAGCGCGGCGGAAGCGCCAAGGTCAGCAGTCGCAGGCCGGCGCGTGGCAACGCCAAACCTGCTATGGGCCGTCAGGGTGATGGTACTGATCAGAGCCGTCGTCCGGATGGCGATGGGGCAGCGATGCGCTCCTGGCGTCAGCCGGCCATTGAGAGTCCCGCGCGTCCGCGTGTCGAGATCAACCGCGAGGCCGGTGGTCGCATCGAGGGCTCGCGGCTCACAGCGTCGCGGCCGAGCGTGGCACCGCGCCGTCCCGCTGCACCACCTGCCGGTGTGGTGGTCGTCCGTCACAAGCGCGTGCGCACCATCGTGAAGCCCGAAGACGAGCAGTGACGCCCGTGCGATCATTGGGGGCCGACGAGCTTTCGTCGCCCCTTTCCGGATCGCCGCGCCCATGTTCAGTTATCGCCACGCCTTTCATGTCGGCAACCATGCCGACGTGCTCAAGCACGCCATTCTGGTGGCCATCCTGCGCCACCTGGCTCTGAAGGACAAGTCGTTCTGGGTCTTCGATACGCACGCCGGTGCGGGGTGCTATCGGCTGGATGCTGCCCAGACGCGCAAGAGCGCCGAATACCGCAGTGGCATCGAGGCGCTGTGGCAGGCCCGGAAGCTGCCGGCGCTGCTGGCCGACTATCGTGACGAGGTGGCGCGTTTCGACGCTGAACAGGAGGAGACTTCTCGCGAGCGTTCAGCCCAGAGACGGGAATCGGCCGGCGCAGGGCGCCATGGTGATGTAGTTGGTGAGGCTGCCGCTGTCCGGAGATCCGCAGCTGGCATAGGCCGGTCTGCGCACAAACGCGCAGCACAGCCGGCGGGGCGGCTACCCCGCTGGTATCCGGGTTCGCCCTGGCTGGCGCTGCAGCTGATGCGCCCGCAGGACCGGTTGCGTTGCTTCGAGGCGCACCCGACCGAGATCCGGGTCCTGCACGACAACCTGGGGGCTGCGCACCGGCGGCAGGTACAGGTCTTCGGCGAGGATGGCTTTGCCGGGCTGAAGGCGCTGCTACCGCCCGTCTCGCGCCGGGGGCTGGTGGTCATCGACCCCTCCTACGAGGACAAGCGGGACTACGCGAAGGCACGCCGCACGCTGATGGAGGCGCTGGAGCGCTTTGCCACGGGCACGATGATGCTGTGGTATCCGCTCGTGCGCCGGCGGGAGCTGATGCTGCTGCTGGACCAGCTGCCCGGGCTGCCGGGCGTGGCCGACTGGCTGGACGTGCGCCTGCAGGTGGGCGCACCGCCCGAGGACGGTTACGGGCTCTATGGCAGCGGCGTCTTCGTCATCAATCCACCCTATACGCTGGCGGCCGAATTGCAGGAAGCCATGCCCGTGCTGTGGCAGTTGCTGGGGCAGGACGCCCAGTCGGGCTGGTGGATGGAAACTTCGGGGCAGGGCGGACGGGATCGCGCGCCCCAGGCCCGGCCATCCCAGACGCGGCCGTCCGAAGGGCAGCCGCCCCGGGAGCGCTCGGG
>CALIXC010000201.1 GCA_938046755.1 uncultured Lautropia sp.
CGCTGCACGAGCCCGGCGGTATCGGCATGCTGTCACTGTGTCGCAGCACGCCCATCACCGAGCAGGATCTTCAGGCCCACCTGCAGCACATGCAATGGCTGGCGCTGCTGGCCCACAAGGCATTTTCCAAGCTCATTCGAGCCAAGATCGCCAGCAATGCGCCATCGCTGACGGAGCGCGAGCTGGAAGTGCTGCGCTGGACGGCCGACGGCAAATCGGCACAGGATATCGCCGAGATATTGCTGCTGTCCAAGAACACGGTGGATTTCCATATCCGGAATTCTATCAACAAGCTGGATGTCCCCAACAAGACAGCAGCGGTGGTTCGCGCCGTATTGCTGGGGCTTTTCCAATAGCGCGGCTCACGGCCTATCCTGCACGTCACAGTACAAGACAGGGGGCCGGTCACGGGCAGCATTCCGGACTCACCGTCTGATACCGAGCCAGGGAATTCCATCCAGCGGGATTTCCTGACGTGCTTTGCCTGCGACCCTCACCACGACATCAGCAGGCGGGTCTGCTTCGACATTCGGACCAGGACAGACGCAGGATTCATATCAGTACCATCATCCTGCTGATGAATCATCCTGCGCGCATATCATTGCGTGTATGAATCGTTGGAATATGCGGCCCAAATTTTGGTAGTTTTCATTTTCTCGCACTTTTAACAACATAAGGGCCTTCGTGTTTCGTGTATCTCGACTCGTAACAAATCCGGGACGATAGCCACGAAACGTTCTTCAGACGAAATAGTCTTGACTTTCGGTTAGCTCAGGCAGGCAGACAGACATGGACAAGTGGCAGGAGGAACTGATTCGTCATCACGGCGACGAATCGACGGACATGCGCACAGTATTCAGCAGCATCGAGAAAGCCGCGCGCGCACTGGAATTCGACCATGTGGCTTACTGCTATCAGGCATCATTGCCTGCCAGCAAACCCCGCATCACACTGATCAACAATTACCCGGAAGCCTGGCGGGCCCGCTACCTGGAAGCGGGCTATCTGGAGCAGGATCCACGCATCCAGCGCGGCATGCGCTCGCAACGGCCGATCATCTGGACCGATGACCTGTTCTCCGAGGTTCCCGCCCTGTGGCACGATGCCCGCCAGTACGGCCTGTGCCATGGCTGGAGCCAGTCCGTGCAGGACGGCCCCGGGGGTATGGGCATGACGTCGCTGTCGCGCGCTTTCCCTCCCTTGTCAGCCAAAGAGCTGAACGAGAAATACGACCGCATGCAGTGGCTTGCGCAGATGACGCACACCCTGCTGTCACGGCTCATCCGCAGCAAGAACGCAGCCCGCGTGCGCCATCTTACCAACCGGGAGATCGAGGTGCTGAAGTGGACAGCCGACGGCAAGTCCTCCCAGGACATCGCCGACATCCTCACCCTCTCGAAAAACACGGTGGACTTCCACATCAAGAACACTGTCCAGAAGCTGAACGTGCCCAACAAGACCGCCGCCGTAGTGCAGGCTGTGCTGCTGGGCCTGATCTACTGAGTCTGCAGACAGGGTCGGAGATCCCGTACCCCGATAGCCAGTCGGGTACGGGTCGCTCCGGGCAACCAGCTGATCCTCCTTCCTTCCCGGCGTTCCTTGCTAGACCACTAGACCACACCGCGGACACCCGGCCGGTTCCCTCCTCTTACCCCTACCTATCCCCCTACCCCTACCTATCCCCCTACCCCTACCTATCCCCCTACCCCTACCTATCCCCCT
>CALIXC010000202.1 GCA_938046755.1 uncultured Lautropia sp.
TATAGAAAAGCTGTCGGAGCACGGTGAAATAGAGTTTGTCGCAGGAATTGGCCTGAACGTCCAAGGAAACCACGTCATTGCTCAACAAGGATACTCTTCGATTGGACTCAAAGACTTGGCCAAGGACATACTCCATGACGACCAGGACTTTATTGCAAAGGAAATGCTCTCAAAAACAATTCCCACGCTCAGCAAAAACTCTCCGTTCACCCCCGCATTCAAGTACCTGCAAAGCATGGGCATAAAGACCGAATCCGAGTACAAGAACAGCGGAATAAAACTTGACAAGATAGTCAAGACAAAGCTAGAAAGCTTTAGAACAGAAACATCTCTAAGGGGGTTTAAAAAATCAACCGCCAAAACCATGTCAAAAATAATCAACGACAACAAGGACTCCCCCGCAAAGGCAGCATCGATTATCCCATGCCTTTCGAAGAAAAAGATAGATCTGGATGAACTCAGGGGCTTTCTTATCGAAAACGAAAGCGTATTTGATACAGGAAGTGATTACGATCGTTCTTGCTTTAGGAAGTTATTAACACTGTATGATAGATTGAAGTGGGGATGGGATGAAAACTAAAACCACCGTAGCAAGATCATAGATGTAGCTACTGACACGATAAGTGAATGTCCAGCATTGACCGAACCCTCTCCCCCAACTCCCTCCGTTCCCTCCCCCCCGAGGGAACGGCATCCAACACCACCACCTTCACCACCAGCCCCTTAGCCCCCACCACGGCCCACAGCGACTGCATGAACGTCGTCTCGTCCAGGTAGTACGCCTCCACGCCCGGGGTGCCGTCGGTGTGCAGGTATTTCAGGCCCACGGGCACGATCTCGGCTTCTTCGTCGATGGCGGCCTGCAGCAGGTTGCCGTGGAAGGGTTTCAGTTCCGGGCCGGCATTCGTGGTGCCTTCAGGAAAGAGCGCCACCGGAAAGCCGGTGCGCAGGCGTTCGCGCATCTGGCGCAGCACGTCGGGCACGGCGCGGCGGTTGCCGCGCTGGATGTAGACGGTGCCGGCCAGGCTCACCAGCCAGCCAATGACGGGCCAGTGCTTGATTTCGGCCTTGGCCACGAAGGCAGAGGTGGCCAGAGAGTTGATGGCGAAGATGTCCAGCCACGAGACGTGGTTGGCCACCAGCAGGCGGCCGGGTGCCAGTTCGGCCAATGTGCGGGGCCGGGCGGGGTCGCCGGCCCAGGTTTCCTGCACTTTCACGCCGCAGATGAGCATCAGCAGGCACGACCACCAGCGGATGAGGACGCGCCTGCCCTGCTGAGGCAGCCAAGGCTGCATCAGTGCCAGTCCCACCACGCCCGCCACCAGCAGCAGCGTCAGCAGAGGCAGGCGCGCCGCGCGGCGCAGAGCGGGAATCACCGCGTGAAGACCAGGCGGCCGCCCACGGCGGTCAGGCGCACGCGGCCCTGCACTTCACGGCCCAGCCACGGGGTGTCGGTGCATTGGCCCCACAGGGTTTTCTCGTTCACCACCCACGATTCCTCGGGGTCGAAGACGCACAGGTCGGCCCGGGCGCCGACGGAAAGACCGGCGGGCTCGTTCTTGCGGGCAGGGTCGATGCCGGCAATGCCGGCCGGGATGCGGGTGAGCCGATCCAGCACGGACACGAGGTTCAGGCCCTGTTCCTTGCCCCATTTCAGGGACAGGGGCAGCAGCAGCGACAGGCCCACAGCGCCCGGTTCGGCTTCACCGAAGGGCAGGCGCTTGGCGTCTTCCACCACTGGCGTGTGGTCCGAGCAGATGGCGTCCAGCGTGCCGTCGGCCAGACCGGCGCGCAGGGCGTCACGGTCGCGCTGGGCGCGCAGCGGCGGCTCCACCCGGTAGGCGGTGTCGAAGAAGCCCACGTCGATATCGGTCAGGTGCAGGTGGTTGATGGCCACGTCGGCGGTGATGGGCAGGCCGGCCTTGCGGGCCTGGCGCACCAGCTCCACCCCGGCGGCCGACGACAGGCGGCACAGGTGCACGGGGCAGCCCACCGAGGCCACCAGTTCGCAGATGGTGTGCAGCGCCACGGTCTCGCTGGTGACGGGGTTGCCGGGCAGCCCCAGCCGCGAGGCAAACGGTCCGGCGTGCATCACGCCGCCCCGCGACAGGAAGGGGTCGACGGGGTTCAGCCACACGGTGTAGCCAAAGGAATGGGCGTACTGCATGGCGCGCAGCAGCACCTGGGTGTCCTGAATGGGCTGGCTGGCCTGGGCAAAGCCCACGCAGCCGGCGGCAGTCAGCTCGGCCATTTCGGTCAGCGCCTGGCCCCTCAGGCCCACGGTCAGGGCGCCCAGCGGGTACAGGTGCGCCAGTCCCAGGTTGTGGGCGCGGTATTTCAGCATTTCCACCAGGCCCGGCTCGTCCAGCGGCGGGTCGGTGTCGGGCGGGCATGCCAGCGCGGTCACGCCACCGGCCACGGCGGCCTGCATCTCGGATTCCAGCGAGGCCTTGTATTCGAAGCCCGGCTCGCGCAGGCGGGCGGACAGGTCCACCAGTCCCGGCGACACCACCAGGCCCGTGCCGTCGACGGTCCGTGCCGGCCGGAAACCATGGGGCGCAGCCCCCACGGCAATGATGCGGCCATCGGCCACATGCAGGTCGGCCTGCATGTCCAGTTTCACCCAGGGGTCCACCAGGCGCGCGCCGGTGATGGAAAACGAGGCTTCGTGCCCGCTGCGGCCTGCCTTGATCACACCTTCTTGCATCATGTTCTCCTTCATCCCGCTGCCAGCATGCTCATCACGGCCATGCGCACTGCAATGCCGAAGGTCACCTGCTGCAGGATGACCGATTGCGGCCCGTCGGCCACGGCCGATTCGATTTCCACGCCCCGGTTCATCGGCCCCGGGTGCATGACGATGGCATCGGGCTTGGCCAGTGCCAGTTTCTCGCGCGTGAGCCCGTAGCGGCTGAAGTATTCCTGCGGGCTGGGCAGCAGCGCGCCGCGCATCCGCTCGTTCTGCAGCCGCAGCATGATCACCACGTCCACGTCCTTCAGGGCGGTGCGCATGTCGGTGTGCAGCGACACGCCCATCTGCTCCAGCCCACCCGGCAGCAGCGTCAGCGGCCCCACCACGCGCACGTCAGGCACGCCCAGCGTGGTGAGTGCATGGATGTCCGAGCGCGCCACCCGCGAATGGGTGATGTCGCCCACGATGGCCACGGACAGCTTCGTGAAGTCCTTCTTGAAGTGGCGGATGGTGTACATGTCCAGCAGCCCCTGCGTGGGGTGCGCATGCCGTCCGTCACCGGCGTTGACCACGTGCACATGGTCGCCCACGTGCTGCGCAATGAGGTGCGCGGCCCCGCTCTGGTTGTGCCGCACCACGAACACGTCAGCCGCCATGGCCTGCAGGTTGTCGATGGTGTCCAGCAGCGATTCGCCCTTGGAGGTGGACGAGGTGCTGATGTTGAGATTCACCACGTCGGCCGACAGCCGGGTGGCGGCAATCTCGAAGGTCGTGCGCGTGCGGGTCGAATCCTCGAAGAACAGATTGAACACCGAACGGCCGCGCAGCAGCGGCACCTTCTTGATTTCCCGGTTGGACACGTTCAGGAACGACGCCGCGTTGTCCAGGATCTGATGGATCATGTCTCGCGACAGCCCTTCCAGTGTGAGCAGGTGGCGCAGTCGCCCATCCTTGCCCACTTGCACCTGTTGCATCTGCATGTCTTGCCTCTCTACCTCTGCTGAACTCTTGCGGCCTTCCCGGCCCGGTCACACCTGATCAGCGCCGATCACGCCTATACCGTTTCCACCCGCAGCTCGAACATCCCGTTGGTCCGCTGGCTGAGCGCCAGTTTCTCGCCGGGCTGCAGCACCAGCCGCGTCCCGACATGATCGGGCTGCACCGGCAGCTCCCGTTCGCCGCGGTCGATGAGCACGGCCAGACGCACCCGCGCCGGCCGGCCATAGTCAAAGATCTCGTTGAGCGCCGCCCGGATGGTGCGCCCGGTGTGCAGGATGTCGTCCACCAGCACGATGTCGCGCCCGTTCACGTCGAAATCGATGCGCGTGGGCTGCATCCGCATCGACAGGCCGCGCGCCTGCACGTCGTCGCGGTAGAAGGCACTGGACAGAAACCCCAGCGGCGACGACAGTCCCAGCTCGGCATGCAGCCGGGCCGCCAGCCACGCCCCGCCCGTGTGGATGCCGATGAAGGCGGGGACCTCCGCACTGCCTGCCTGTGCCGCTTCAGAGCCGCTGCCAGCAGCGCTTTCGCCCACTGGCATCGTCGGGTCCACGCCCGCCAGCGCATCCGGCCCTTCCTGCGCCTGGCCGTTGCAGGAGGCGCCCAGCGCATCCTTCAGGGAATCGCGCAGACGCGCAAAGAGGGTCTCGGCATCAGCCGGCAGAGGGGTCGTCATGATCGTGTCTCGCTCAGGTACTGTTCAAGGATGATGGCCGCAGCCGTCGCATCGTCGCCCTGTGACGCCCCGCCCTTGCGACGCCGGCCACCGCTCATGGCACGCTCGTCGTCCTCGTCGCGCATCCGCGCCTGCGCCGCCACCGAGCTGTAGCGTTCATCCACCAGAAAGACGGGCAGCCCGAAGCGGCCTTCCAGCCGGCGCGCAAAGCGCTCGGCCAGCGCCGTGACTTCATGCGGGGTCCCGTCGGGGTGCAGCGGCCGCCCCACCACCAGCCCGGTGGGCTGCCACTCCTTCAGAAGCGCCTGGATGCGCGTAAAGCGGCCATCCGTGGTCTGCTCGGTCAGCGTGGCCAGCGGCCGCGCCGCGCCGGTGAGGCTGTTGCCCACCGCCACACCAATGCGCTTCTGGCCAAAGTCGAAGGCCAGCAGGGTCTGGACGGCGGGGGTGGGTGTGGCAGAAGAAAGGGTCATGCTGCGCTCCCGTGCTCGCTGCCCGGACGCAACGAACGCGCCATCACGGCCTGCTCCGCAGCCCGCGACGTGAAGTGACCTGCTCCTGCCCAGAACACCACAAGGCTCCCCGGAAATGCGGTTCGGTTCGACGACGGGGCATTGTATCCCTGCCGCGCCTCCTCCGGGGCCCCTGCACGCCCTCATGTGTCCCGGCGGCAAGGCCCCACAGGGCGCATACGTCGACAGCACGGAAAGCGGCACGGGAACCAGGACATCCGAGCGGCCACAGCCACACCGCGCTGACTGGCCTCATCGCCCCCTGGGCAGGCCAGCACCGCCCAGCCCCCTGCAGGACGAAGCGCCCCCCACGGGACAAATCGCCCCCGCATGATGAAGCCCTTCATTCCTCAAGCCATCACGGCCTCTGCATCAAGCCAGGTCCATATTGAGAAGCATCAACATACTCACCTGTATTATCCATGGCGAATATCGAATGATGAATGCCAAAGCGTGTCCTGATCCAGAAATGGCAGAACGACCGACCACACTGCCCGATCGCCAGCAGAAAACGCACCGAGAATAAAAACAAGTATCTTTCAATACCATACCTTGACCCCTGTCAGGTCGA
>CALIXC010000203.1 GCA_938046755.1 uncultured Lautropia sp.
GGGGCGAAGGCCCCATCAGCCAGGCCAACCGGCACGCCAACGAACTTTCCCAGAACCTTCGGCCCTCCCCTGCCCCGCAGCCGGCCCCCGTGCCCACGCCAGCACCGGATCCCGCACCGGCACCAACCCCCGAACCTGCTCCGCAACCGGCACCACAACCTGCCCCTGCGCCGGAACCGTCACCTGCGCCTGCCCCGCAGCCTGCGCCAGAGCCTGCACCGCAACCTGCTCCCGAACCGGCTCCTACACCCGCACCGCGTCCCGTCGCGCCCAGCTATGACGACGCCCCCGTGACCCGTGCGGCCCGGCACAACGAGACGGTGGAGCTGCGCGCCAGCACGTTCACCGGCAAGGATGCCGAACATGCCCCATCCTACGTGCGTATTGAAGGCATAGAGGCCAAGGGGGCCCGCGCCGGATCGGCCGCGTTGCAGCTGCGCGCCGACGACGGATCGCTGACCCCTGTTGCCGAGAACCAGGAAATTGCCGCCGCGGATTTCGGCCGCCTGGTCTGGAACAGCGCCGACAACAACGGCGGCAGCTTCCGCTTCGTGCCGCTGGACAGCGAGCGTCAGCCCTATGACGGTGCCCAACCGCAGACCGTCAACGTCTACGAATCCCCGGCCGTGCCGGACTACGCCAGCGCCCGTGAACCGCTGGCCGTCGCGCACGACCAGACGCTGGCCTTGGGTCAGGAACTGTTTGCCGGTAACACGGCCAACAAGGCCCCGGCCTTCATCCGCATCGAAAGCATCACCGCCAAGGATGACGCCGGCACGGGCGCGGCCCTGCAGCGCAATACCGACGGAGGTACCCCCACGGCCGTGCAGGAAGGCGATGTCATCAGTGCCGCCGACTTCGGCAAGCTGAGCTGGAACACCGCCCACAACGACGGCGGCAGCTTCCGCTTCGTAGCACTGGACGCCAACCAAAAACCCATTCTGGGTGCCGATGCACAGACCATCACAGTGCACGAGTCACCGAAGGCCCCAGACTATTCCAGCCGGGCCCTGCAGGTGGTGGCACATGATCAGGTGCGCCAGATTGATACAAATGTCTTCGAAGGCAACGATCCCGCCCGCAAGCCGGCATTCGTCACCATCAGCCAGATCTCCGCAGAAAATGGCGTGAGCCCCACCCCGCTCTACATCCAGCGCGAAGGTGGGGCCAAGGAAGCCGTGCCGGCAGGCGGCACCATCCGCGCCGAGGATTTCGGCAAGGTGCACTGGGATGCCAGCACCAACGATGGGGGCAGCTTCACCTTCACGGCGCACGATGCCGAACGCCATGTCATCGAGGGCAGCGCACCGCGTACCGTCACCGTACATGAATCACCGCTGCCTCCGGTCTGGAACGCCACCAGCCTGCAGTACCAGACGGCCTACGCAGCCCATGACGGATCGGCCGCCTTCACCAACGGCATGGCCTACAACGGCCACAATACGCCAGCGAAACAGCGCCCTGCCGCCATCCGCATCACCCACATCGACGAAACCAATCCGTCCGATACCGAACACGCAGCCCTCTACAGCTGGAATGGCACCGACCGCACCCCGCTTTCCGTCGGCAGCGAAGTGAAATTCGGCCGCTATAGCAATATCCGCTGGGACACGGCCCACAACGAGGGCGGCACATTCCGGTTCGTGGCACTGGACAAGGACGGCATCGAGATTGCAGGCTCCGCCGAACAGACACTGAACATCGTCGAATCGCCGGCGGCCCCTATCTACGCCTCAAACGCGCCCAACGTCTTTACCCCCTACAACCGTCCCCTGACACTGGACAGGTCCCTGTTGGCCGGTACCGATCCCTCGCGGGAGCCCGCCTCGATCGAGATCACCAAAATCCACGAGACTGACGACACCGACCCCAACACGTCCGCTCTGGCCATCGACCGCGGTCCTGGCAACCTCGACCCGGTATCCAAAGGCGGCCGGGTCCTGGTCAGTGACCTGGACAAGCTGGTATGGCGCTCAGATGGAAACTCCGGTGGCTCGTTCACCTTCACGATGATTGATGCGAACGGGAACTACATCCTGACCACCGACCCTACCGACCCTGGCAGCACCGCCAACCTCTCCCGCACCATCTCCGTCGAGGAAGGCGCTCAGGGGCCGGCCTATGCACAGGGTACCTCGACGCTGCGCGCTGCGTTCCAGCAGGTACTGGAGATCGGCAAGAACCATCTGGACGAGATCCGGGGCACTGAAGCCAGCCGTGCCCCGGCCCGGATCGAGATCACCCGCATCGAACAGCCCAACGACCGCGACACCAGCCACTCGCCGCTGCAACTGGCCAACGGTACCGATGGCTCCGGCGCCCGTCAGATCACCGAAGGCCAGACCATCGATGCCGCAGAGTTCGCCCGGCTGACCTGGGATGCCAGCAAGACCGATGGAGGCAGCTTCAGCTTCAGAGCGCTGGACAAGAACGGACGCCCGTTCGTGGACGCCAGCGGCCAGGAAGTGGTTCGCACCGTCACCATCGACGAGCAGCCGCAGGCGGCGGGTACTCCCACCAAACCCGTCGTGGCTGCAAACACCATCACCGGGCTGGATAAGAGCGTCCTCACCAGCAACAGTCCGGACACCAGCCTGGACGGAAGGTTCTTCAAGATTCTGAGTATTGAGGCGTATGAGTCCCCTGGTGCCAAACGCGTTCTGAACTGGGACCTTGCGGGGCGGCCCTTGCAGGGCGGTGGCCAGACGGGACCGACCGCCTACGAGGTTATTCAGGCGGATGGCATCAGCCTGGCGGACGCGCGGCAGCGCGCCCAGGCAATGGGCGGCAAGCTGATGTCCTTCGACAATGCATCGGAGCAGCAGTTCATCGAGAACAACCTGTTCAACAGCGGCACTGGCATCTCGACCGACTACCACTACGTCAATCAGGGCAACGCAGACCACGATGCCGGCAGTGGCGCCAAGGGCTTCATCATCGAGTACGACAACTACCACCACCCACTGAAGCTGGACAGTGCACACGACCCCGACTTCTCCGGCCAGGTCGAGGAAGGGCAGATCATCGTTGGCTCGGAACTGAACCAGGCCCACCTGGGCTGGGACAGCCGCATGAACCACGGTGGTGTCATCACGCTGGTGGAGGTACAGGGGCAGCGCGTGCTCGCAGATGACGGCGTCAACCAGGATCCCGCAGCCCCTGGCAACCTCACGAAACAGAGCCATGCGGCGAGCGACGCCAGCGACCCCGGCAACGAGCGCTTCACCATCACCATCACCGAGGCCGAAGACGGCAGCACGACCTTCAGCAAGCCCAACATCGCCGGCCGCTCGGCAGGCTCGTCGAGCCACCGGGAGGCTTCCGACACGCTGGACACCGCAGAACTGCTGCCCGGCACGCCCTCGGCCGGAAGCGACACGGCCACAAGGGCACTGCCGTCCACCCTGGGCAACCTCTGGCACGGTACCGACCCGTTGCTGAACGACCCGCTGGGCCAGCATCCGCCGCTGGCCTGACGGCACGCCCAACACCCGGCGGGGCATGGAGACGCCCCCGCCGCAGCCTACCCCCGCTTGCCGTGCTCCAATGCTAACGCTTGACGATACTATCGCCAATCGTTAGCATGACGAGATGGCCATTCAATCATTCAGATGCAGCGATACCCAAGCGCTGTTTGCCGGCCACCGGGTGGCCAGATGGGTCAGCATAGAAAAGGTTGCCATGCGCAAGCTGGCCATGCTGCACAGAGCCGGCAGACTTGACGACCTGCGCATTCCGCCTGGCAACCGGCTGGAACTCCTCAAGGGAGATCGCCACGGCCAGTACAGCATTCGCATCAACGATCAATGGCGCATCTGCTTCTCGTGGCTGGGCACGGACGCCATTACCGTCGAGATCACCGACTATCACTGAGAGGCTTCCGCATGCGTACGGTTCCTTATCCTCACCCCGGCGAAATTCTCCAGGAAGAGTTTCTCAAGCCCATGGGCATCAGCCAGTATCGGCTTGCCAAGGAAATCCACGTCCCTCAGCGCCGCATGAAAACCGAGCCGCGCCGCATCGGCGAAATCGTGGCGGGCACACGCGGCATCAGCGTCGATACTGGCCTTCGGCTTTCGCGTTTCTTCGGCACGTCAGATGGCTTCTGGACCGGGCTGCAACTCGACCATGAAATGGAAATGGCCAAGGACACCCTGGCAGCCACGCTGGCCGACATCACCCCCATCTCCACCTGAGCCCCCGCCGCGGCCTACCCCCGCCCCGCTAGCCGCTTGCCACGGTCCCGCCATGGCACCTCGATCCAGCGGTAGGTGCAGCGCGCCGCCAGCAGCACCGCCAGCACGAACACCGCCACCACGGCGTACTTCACCGGCTCACCGAACTTGCGACCCGGCCAGTCGAAGAAGGTGAGCACCGTGACGTGCACCAGATAGATGGAATAGCTGTGCACACCCAGCCACTGCAGCGGCCGCGTCTGCAGCAAGGCCGCCACCACGCCGCGATCCGGCAGCAGCGACCACACCCACAGGCCGAACACGAAGGGAATGGCATACACCCAGGCCCCCAGATCCGCGCGCATGTCGATAAGCAGCAGCGACAGCACGGCCAGCACCAGCTGACACGCGCCCAGCACGGGTGACGACAGGTGACGCAGACGGAGCTGCACCGCCTGCCAGCCATACCAGACCAGCACGCCGATGAAGAAGCTGAGCAGCCCGCGCGGCATGCCATGGACATCCGGCGCCAGCACCTGCGGCCCCAGCCCCGAGAACACCCGCAGGAAATGATCCAGGCACAGCACCACGATGGCCACGCTTGCCCAGACCCGCGCCCGGGTGCTGCGTACGAAGAAGAACAGCACCGCAAAGGCCAGATACAGCCAGAACTCCACCGACAGCGACCATGACGGGTAGTTGTGCAGCGCCTCGGTCATGATGCCCACGCCCTGCAGCATCACCAGCTCCAGCAGGAAATACGACAGCTTGAAGAACTCCACCGCAAAGGGCTGCTCACCCCCCAGCTGGATGCCCGCCTGCGCCGCCGCCCACTTGGCGCCCTGCACCACGATCACCGCTCCGATGGCCGTGAGCGTCGTGACCAGATGCAGCGGATACAGCCGGAAGAAGCGCTTGATGAAGAACGCCCGCACCTGCCTGCCATCCTGCAGCCGCTGGCCATACACCATGGCCATGATGGCCCCGCTGATCACGAAGAACAGATCGACGAACAACCAGGCATTCTGCACCAGCCCCCATTGCGCCGGCGCCCCACCCCAGCGCGCCAGCACAAAGGCATGAAAGAACACCACCATCAGCGCAGCCACCCCGCGCAGCCCCTCGATCGATCGAATCACGCTCCCGACTCCAGATTCTCATGTCCGCGCAAGGGTAACACCCACCCCCGCATCCCCTCGCCCCGGTACGGGTATGTCCCCAGCCCCCTCGTAGTGCTACGCTTGCATCCGTTGAATGAGCCGATGCCCCCATGACCCACTACGCCGCCGACCGCCACAGCGCCTTCTTCCGCCGCAACCTGCAGGCCATCGGCACCCGCACCGAAGGCGGCCTCTCCAGCCTGGACGCCCTCATTGGCATCCCGCTCACCCCCGTGGCCATCGACGAGGCCTGGGTGCGCCACCAGATGCTGGGGCAGCCCCCCGAAGTCGCCCTGCGGCGCTTCCGCAACCTGCTGATGATGGCCCTCATCGAGCGCGACGTGCGCAGCGAGGCTCCGCTGGAAGAAGTGCTGGGCGCCATCACCCACTGGGCCGAGGTCTCCGTGCGCCATGCCCTGCAGGTGGCCGCCACCGAGCTTCAGGAACAGGGACGCACCCTGCTGGACAGCCGGAGCCGGCCGCAGGACATGCTGGTGGTGGGCATGGGCAAGCTGGGCGGTGGCGAGCTGAACGTCTCCTCCGACATCGACCTGATCTACGTGGCGCGCGACGCGGGCGAAGAACCGCGCTACCTGGAGCGCATTGCCCGCCGATTGAACCAACTGCTCTCCAACGTCACGGCCGACGGCTTCGTCTTCCGCGTGGACACCCGGCTGCGCCCCTATGGCGACGTGGGCCCGCTGATCGCCACCCTGCCCGCCCTGGGCAGCTATTTCCACGAGCAGGGGCGCGAATGGGAGCGCTTCGCCTGGCTCAAGGGTCGGGTGATTGCCCACACGGGCCTGGCCCCCTTCGACAGCACGCGCGGCGACGAACAGCAGCTGATGCAGCAGGTGGTGCCCTTCGTGTTCCGCCCCTATCTGGATTTTCCGGCGTTCAACGCACTGGCCAAGCTGCACGACGTGATCCGCTCCGAGGCCGGCAAGACCGAGAGCCGGCGCGCCCGCAGCGACAACGCCGGTTTCGACGTGAAGCTGGGCCGTGGCGGCATCCGCGAGATCGAGTTCTGTGCCCAGATGTTCCAGATCGTGCGTGGCGGGCAGGATCCGTCCCTGCGCGAGCGCAGCACCCCGAAGGCCCTGCAGCGGCTGGCGCGCCGCCGGCTGCTGGACGAGTCCGACGTGGAACAGCTGCTGTCGGCCTGGCGGCTGCTGCGTCGCACCGAGCACGCGCTGCAGTACCAGGAAGATGCCCAGACCCACTGGCTGTCGGACGATCCCGCCCAGCACGCTGCCATCGCCGCCATGCTGGGCATGAATGCCAGCGAGTTCGACGCCCGCCTGAACGATGCCCGCAACCACGTGGCCCGGGTCTTCGACGAGCTGCTGGCCCCGTCGCGGATGACGGGCTTCGAGGCCGCCCCGGAAAACACGGCCGCGCAGGCTTCCGGTGTGGCCACCAGCCCGTCGGCTTCCCCGGCGGAAGCCCCTGCGCCCTCCCCCGAAAGCACCGATGCCCCGCCCGCCGAGGCCGAACCGGCAACGCAGTCCCCTGTCGCCCATGATCCCGAAAGCCAGCGGCGCATCGAGGCCCTGCGCGAATCGCGCGCCTACCGCAAGGCACGCGACACCTCGCAGCAGAAGGTGGAGCACCTGCTGGGCCAGGCCCTGCACTTCCAGCCCGGTCCCGAGAGCTGCGGCCCCACGGCCCTGATCGGACGGCTGTGCGACTTTTTGGAATCGATTGCCGGGCGCTCGGTGTACCTGGACATGCTGATCCAGCACCCCGGCGCCTTCCTGCACCTGCTGCGGATGATGGCGCAGGCGCGCTGGGCCAGCGATTACCTGCGCAGTCACCCGGTGGTCATCGACGAACTGGCCAACGGCCAGCTGCTGGAACCACTGGACATCCCGCACTGGACGCAGGAACTGCGCGAGCAGCTGGATGCCACCGTGCTGGCCGGCGTGCTGGATGACGACGGGCGCCCCGCCCCCGACATCGAGCGCCAGATGGACGCGATGCGCGAGGCGTACCATGGCGCCGTGTTCCGCCTGCTGGGGCAGGACCTGGAAAAGCGCCTGACCGTGGAGGTGCTGAGCGACCACCTGAGCGCACTGGCCGACGCCGTGCTGGAAGTGACGCTGGAGCGCTGCTGGGCCAACCTGCCACGCCGCCACCGGCCTGACCCGCAGTTTGCCGTCATCGCCTACGGCCGGCTGGGCGGCAAGGAGCTGGGCTATTCATCTGACCTGGACCTGGTGTTCCTCTACGACGACCCGCATGAGGACGCTCCGCGCATCTATGCCCAGCTGGCACAGCGCATGGCCGGCTGGCTGCAGACGCGCACGGCGGCCGGCACGCTCTTCGAGGTGGACCTGCGCCTGCGCCCCAACGGCAACGCCGGCCTGCTGGTGTCCAGCCAGAACGCCTTCCGGGTCTATCAGACCGAATCGGCCTGGGTGTGGGAGCACCAGGCGCTGACCCGGGCACGCTACGCAGCCGGCAGCCCGGCCATCGGCAGTGCCTTCGAGACGCTGCGCGCCGACATCCTGGCCCGCCCACGCGACGAGGCGGCGCTGCGCACCGAGATCCTGTCGATGCGCCAGAAGATGCACGACGGCCACCCCAACGCGACGGGCCTCTTCGACCTGAAGCACGATGCGGGCGGCATGGTGGACATCGAGTTCATGGTGCAGTACCTGGTGCTGGCCCACAGTCACCAGCACCCGGCGTTGATCGAGAACAAGGGCAACATCGAACTGCTGCGCCGCGCCGCCAGCGCCGGGCTGATCCCGCTCGAGGCCGGCAAGGCCGTGGGCGATGCCTACCGCCGCTACCGGCGCCTTCAGCACGAGATCCGCCTGAACGACGCCGAACGCGCCCGCGTGCCACCGGCCACCGTGGCCGTCGAGGCCGGCGCCGTCGCCGTCGTCACCGATGAGGCCGGCGCCGCCATCGTCCACGGGACCTGCCCCGGCACCCCCGTCCTCACCTGCGCCGACCCCCGCGCCATGGTGGGCCCCCTGTCCGCGGAGATCTACCACCACCCCTCCCGCTCCCTGGTCACCACCGCCGTCACCGGCACGAACGGCAAGACCACCACCTCCTACTTCCTCGACGCGATCCTGGCCGCGCACCTGGGCGGCTGCATGGTCGCCGGAACCGTGGAGCTGCGCGTGGGCGGCCTGTCCGTGGAGTCCCCGCGCACCACCGTCGAGGCCCCCGTCCTGCAGCGGATGATGG
>CALIXC010000204.1 GCA_938046755.1 uncultured Lautropia sp.
TGACGGCGATGGGGGCCTCTTCCACGGGGGCAGCCCCGCCCACCTGCAGCAGCTCGCGCTTGGGCAGGTGGGGAATGGCAAGCGCCTGGGCCGTGAAGTCGTTCAGCAGGATCAGGGTATCGAGTTCCAGTGCTTGCCGGGTGGTCTCGATGGAGAACGCCCAGTGGTGGTTGGTCATCTGCACCCAGTCGCCGATGATGGGGTTGGCGATGGCAATGGCCGCGTGCTTGATGATGGGCTGACCTGCCTTGTCCAGATAGGCGCGGATGGCAGCGTGCAGGCTGTCGTAGTCCTTAGTGGGCAGGGTCTCGATGTGCTCCAGCTCAAGCGGGGAAACTTCCAGTGCAAATCGGGCGTTGGTTCCGCCGACATCGGCAACTAGGCGGGGCCAGTTGCCGTCTTTCTTGCTGGGTTTGGAAGTGGCCATGAAAACGCTCCTTGTTTCTTCTGTACGCGAGGTTTCGAGAGGGCGCGGCGGCCATCGGGCCGCGATGCCTGCTGGTTGTGGCGAGGCGGCCTGTCAGGAAAGAGGGGTGTAACGGGCAGCACGCAGGCCTACCGTCTGTCGGCTGTCAGGCACCGCAGGGCACCTGCCATTTGACAGTCGCTTACGTCTCATTATGCGGCAGTTTCATGGCTGCCGTGCTGCTATTCCGCACAGAAAGATTGGCGTTAGAAAGTAGCGTCTGCCGAGGTGTGCGGACGTCCCGGACGGTGGGAGCCTGGTTGGGTTATGCGGCAGCGCGTTGTGAGGGCGTGAGGGGCTTCCGGGGGGCTCAATGGGCGGCTTGGAGGGCGAGCGCGGAATGTAGGCATGAAAAAGCCCGCGTTAAGCGGGCTTTCTGCTGGATGCGAGGGCGGATCAGGCGAAGGGCGAACGCCGCAGCTTGCGGCTGTGTTCGTGAACCGTCTCGACCAGCACCGAGACATGCTCGGGCGGCGTGAACTGCGAGATGCCATGTCCCAGGTTGAAGACGTGGCCCCGACCCGTGTTGGCCGCACCGTAGCTGTCCAGCGTGCGGATGACCTGTTCACGCACCTGCTCAGGCGAGGTGAGCAGCGCCATGGGATCGAGGTTGCCTTGCAGCACGCAGGTGGGTCCCACGCGCTTGCGGGCCGTGGCCAGGTTCATGGTCCAGTCGATGCCGATGGCATCGGCACCGCTGGCGGCCAGTGCCTCCAGCCAGGGTGCGCCCCCCTTGGTGAACAGGATGGTGGGCACGCTTTCCAGCACCGTCTCGCCTTTCTCGTTGCGTTCCTTGCGGTGCGTGGTGAGCCCGGACAGGATGCGGCGCATGTAGGCCAGCGAAAAGCGCTGGTACGGTCCGTCGGGCAGAATGCCGCCCCAGGTGTCGAAGATCATGATCGCCTGGGCACCAGCTTCGATCTGGGCATTCAGGTAATTTGTGACGGCCCGTGCATTGATTTCCAGCACCCGGTGCAGTAGGTCGGGGCGCTGGTACATCATCGTCTTGATGGTGTGGAAGTCGGTGCCGCCCCGGCCCTCCACCATGTAGCAGGCCAGCGTCCAGGGGCTGCCGGCAAAGCCGATCAGCGGAACGCGGCCATCCAGGGCCTGGCGGATGGTGCGAACCGCGTCCAGCACATAGCCCAGTTCCTGCGTCGGATCCGGCGCGAAGAGCGCCTTCACATCGTCCTCGTGCCGGATGGTCTTCTCGAAACGAGGGCCCTCCCCCTGTTGGAAGCTCAGCCCCAGGTTCATTGCATCCGGAATGGTCAGGATGTCGGAGAACAGGATGGCGGCATCTAGCGGGAACCGCGCCAGGGGCTGCAGCGTCACCTCGCAGGCCAGCTCGGGCGTCTTGCACAGCGCCATGAAGCTGCCCGCCTGGGTACGGGTAGCGTTGTACTCGGGCAGGTAGCGCCCGGCCTGACGCATGAGCCACACCGGCGTGTAGTCGGTGACTTGGCCCCGCAGGGCGCGAAGGAAGGTGTCGTTCTTCAAGGACAAGATCAGCGTGACCGATATCTGCGGATGGTGTGGATCTGGGCGGTGACCGCCGCCAGTTCGGAGTGAGCACGTGCCAGGTCCATCTTGGACTTGGCGTTAGTGAGTGCTTCCTCTGCCGCGCGACGGGCCTCGTTGGCACGCGCCTCGTCCAGGTCGGCACCACGGATGGCGGTGTCGGCCAGGACGGTGACCAGGTTCGGTTGGATCTCCAGGATGCCGCCGGCAACGAAGATCAGCTCGTCGCGGTCCTCGCCCGGCACCCGGATGCGCACGGCACCGGCCTTGATGCGGGTGATCAGCGGGGTATGGTTGGGATAGACACCAAGCTCACCGACCTCGCCAGGCAGCACGACGAATTCGGCTTTCCCGGAAAAGATCGACTCCTCGGCGCTGACCACCTCGACTTGAATCGTGTTCATGACGTATGGGTTCTCGCGGGTCAGGTGGGACGATGCGGCTGACTGCATGAAGGATCTTTCGGTTCGCTCCGAAGGCCGGCTTGTGAATGCCGGATCCTCGGTGGCGTCGTTCGAAACATCCGTTGCGTGCCAGATTCAGCCGACATCGCTGTTGTCATCGAAGTGGCTGCTTACTTGGCGAGCTTCTTCGCTTTCTCGAACGCCTCGTCGATGCTGCCCACCATGTAGAACGCACCTTCCGGCAGCTCGTCGCATTCGCCGTCGATGATCATCTTGAAGCCGCGGATGGTTTCCTTCAGCGGCACGTACTTGCCGGGCGCACCGGTGAAGACCTCGGCCACGTGGAACGGCTGCGACAGGAAGCGCTGGATCTTCCGGGCACGGGCCACGGCCAGCTTGTCTTCGGGCGATAGCTCGTCCATGCCCAGTAGGGCGATGATGTCACGCAGTTCCTTGTAGCGCTGCAGGGTGGCCTGCACGCCGCGAGTGACGTTGTAGTGCTCTTCGCCGATGATGTTGGGGTCGATCTGGCGCGAGGTGGAGTCCAGCGGGTCCACGGCGGGGTAGATACCCAGCGAGGCGATGTCCCGGGACAGCACTACGGTGGCGTCCAGGTGGCCGAAGGTGGTGGCCGGCGACGGGTCGGTCAAGTCATCGGCAGGCACGTACACGGCTTGGATAGAGGTGATCGAGCCGGTCTTCGTGGAGGTGATCCGCTCCTGCAGGCGACCCATCTCCTCGGCCAGCGTCGGCTGGTAGCCCACGGCGGACGGCATCCGGCCCAGCAGTGCCGACACTTCGGTACCGGCCAGGGTGTAACGGTAGATGTTGTCGACGAAGAAGAGGATGTCACGGCCTTCGTCACGGAAGCGCTCGGCCATGGTCAGGCCGGTCAGCGCCACGCGCAGACGGTTGCCCGGGGGTTCGTTCATCTGACCGAACACCATCGCCACTTTCGACTGCGACAGGTCGTCCTGCACGATGACCTTGGCATCCGACATCTCGTGGTAGAAGTCGTTACCCTCACGAGTACGCTCACCCACGCCAGCGAACACGGACAGACCTGAGTGCTCCTTGGCGATGTTGTTGATCAGTTCGAGCATGTTCACGGTCTTGCCCACGCCGGCGCCACCGAACAGGCCGATCTTGCCGCCCTTGGCAAACGGACAGATCAGGTCAATCACCTTGATGCCGGTTTCCAGCAGCTCCACCGACGGCGACAGCTCATCGAACTTGGGAGCCGGCTGGTGAATGCCGCGGCGCTCCTCAGTCTCGATGGGACCACGTTCGTCGATCGGGCGACCCAGCACGTCCATCACGCGGCCCAGCACGGCGGGGCCTACGGGCACCTGGATGTTGGCGCCGGTGTTCTTCACCGGCATGCCACGGCGCAGGCCGTCGGACGAGCCCATGGCGATGGTACGGACAATACCGTCGCCCAGTTGCTGTTGAACTTCGAAGGTGATGGCGCTTTCGCGCGGGCGCTTGATCCAGGCGTTTTCGCGGTGTCCCATGCCGCGCAGGCTGTCGGCGATGATGTCCGCCGGGTTTTCCGTG
>CALIXC010000205.1 GCA_938046755.1 uncultured Lautropia sp.
GTTTGAGGGTGAAGTGTTCGCCGAGGCCGCAGCAGGCGGTGCGCAGGCGGTTGTGCGCGTTTTCGTCGCGCGCGCTGTGGTTTTGCGGGGCATCGGGATTGAGGATGACCCAGAGCATGAAGGCTTCGAGGATGCGCAGTTGGTCAAGGCTGACGCCGCAGGGGGCTTCGGGGTTGCAGTCCAGGAGGCGCAGTTCGAGGTAGGCGATGCCGCGTGTGGCAAGCGCCAGCGTCGGCAGTTCGTTGTTTTTGATGGGTTGTTTGAGGCGGCCGTCGGCGTCGCGCGGGGAGGGGCGATCCGGGCGCGGTCGGGTGGCGGGCTCCTGGACGGGTGGGCGGGGCGTGCCATCCGGGCCCTTGTCGTCGGTGGAGACTGCCGTGTCCTGGGTTGTGTCGATCAGGGCACCGGTCTCGTCACGGGTGCCGTTCTTCAAGAGCAGCCAGTAACGGGCCGACAGGCCGGCCAGGATCCAGTAGTTGCCGGTGACGGCGCCATCCAGCAGACGGCTGCCGTACAGGTTACCCAGCATGACAGCGATAGTGGCGCCGGCGAAGCCGGCCGCCATGGCCTGCTGGTCGGGGGTCCGGGCCAGTTTCCAGAAGCGCCAGGCCAGGGTGGCCAGGGAACCGTACAGGATCAGGGTCATGATGCCGCCGAACGGGCCGGCCTCGGTGGTGATCAGCACCAGGAAGTTGTGGGCGTCAAGGCCGGCCAGCGAAGGTTCCTCAGAGCCGATCTCGCGCTTGAAGTGGTTCAGACCGATGCCCCACGGGCGCGAGAGCAGCAGCCGGCCTGCTCCCGCCCAGAGGACGAAGCGGCTCTCGGTGCTTTCGTCGAGCTGCTCCTCGCCGGTTTCTTCGGAGGTCTGCTCGGTCATGGCCAGCCGGGTGACGACGCCTTCGGGCACCCAGGCCTCGTAGTTGACGACGGCCACCAGGATGAGGATGCCCAGTACCACGTTGCGCTTCAGGGTCATCAGCAGCAGCATGGCGGCCACGATCAGGTAGGCCTGCCGCGAGTAAGTGCAGAAGATGCCCAGCAGCAGGATGCCGACGCCGGCGATGGCGCCCATGCGGATGGTGGGTCGCCCTTTCTGGTAGAGGGCCACGGCGGCGAACACCGGCATGAACATCGAGAAGAAGACGGCGGCCAGGTTGGAGGCCTTGTAGTTGGAGCCGAAGGGACCGGCAGCGCGCTTGGTCTCGCCATAGACGCCGAAGCCGTAGTCGATGCCCTCACGGATGGCTTCCAGGCCGGCTATAGCGGCCACGAACAGCACGGCATAGAAGAGGTGGCGGATGCTGGTCTCGTCGCGCGCGCCGTGGAAGAAGACGAAGTACAGGCACATGAAGAAGATGGAATTCTTCATGGCCGTGAGGTCTTCCATTATCAGCGACCGGTCGGTAATCTGGCCGACTAGGAACCCCCAGCCCAGCATGCAGAAGTACGCGATGAAGACGCCCTTGAGGGGTGTGGCCTCGGAGGGGGGCAACGTCTTGTTGCGCTGGTGGACGAAGTAGAGGATGGCCAGGAACAGCAGGTTGATGCTGTTCAGGCCCTTCACACCGAGGTCGGCCGGTAGGTGCAGTTGGTTGGGCACCCAGACGATCATGGCCGCCAGCAGGACGTTGAGGTACTGGGTCTGCTTCTTCAATGCGTCGCGTCGATAATGGTCAGGTTGCGGATGGCACGCTTGAAGTCGCCGACCGGGGTGTCGGGCATGCCAACCCGCGCGATGGCATAGCGCGAGGCCGGCGCCTGATTGATGCCCCGCCGGGTGTCAACAGCGTGATGGAACCCGAGTGTATCGAGAAGATCCGGCATCCACACCGAAGACCGGCCGCCGGGATAGGCGAAGCTGTCGATGGGCTGCTGGCAGAGGTCCTGCAGCTGTCGACGCGAGGCCAGCAGGTCGGCACGCAGCTGCTCGCGGTTGAAGAGCTTGGGGTCGATGTGGCGGATGGTGTGCGCCCCGATCTGAAAGCCGCGGCGCGCCATCTCCTGCACCTGGTGGGTCTGCATGCGCGGTGCCTGCAGTGCTGGCGGGATAGGGCCGGGCTTGAGCACCTCGCGCATCTGTTCCAAGCACTGGGCGATGGCGGCGGGGTTGCGCTCCCACAGGGCGTTCAGGATGGTGATGCAGCTGGCCCGCCGGGCATGGCGATGCAGCGGGATCTCGTGCGGCAGTTCGGGTAGGCCTACGGCGCGCGGGTCGAGGCTGTGGGCCTCGGTACCGGCCAGGATGGCGATGGCCTGGTCCCACCACATGGGGGAGCCTTCCTCCAGGCCGCCGGTGATGATGTAGAAGGTGGCGGGCAGCCGGTACTTCTCCAGCAGCGGAGCAGCACAGGCCAGGTTGTCCAGAAGCCCGTCGTCGAAGGTGATAGCCACGGCATGCGGCGGCAGCGGCTCGTTGTCGAGCAGCCGCTGCACCGCCACGTCCAGCGGCATCACCTGGGTGTTGGCCGCCAGCCAGGCGAGCTGCTCCTCGAAGTACTTCTGACGCACGCACATGCCCAGCGCAAAGGGATCGGAAGCCAAGTCATCAATGACGCGGTGGTACATCAGCACCAGCAATCGGTTGGTGGAGCCCAGCAGGCTCTCCACCTTGTGGTCATACACGCCGGCCCGGTCGGCCAGCGGCGAGACGATCTGCTTGATGATTTGCTTTCCGATATCCAGCATCAGTTCACCGGTGAAAGGGGGCCTGCTCCGGAAGGCTTCGCATCCAGGTCTCCAGTACCATCACCATCCACAGCAGCTCGCCCCGATCCTGCAGGCCCTGCTGATGCTCGTTCACCAGGCGCTGTATGCCTTCGTGGTCGAAGATGCCGCGCTCCTTGAAGGCGCGGCTGCCGATGGTGTCGAGCAGCATGGGCCGGAGTTCGTTGCGGAACCACGTGGCCAGCGGGATGGCAAAGCCCTGTTTGCGCTTGGTCAGCACCTCGGCCGGCAGCAGCCGGGCGGCGACCTTCCGGAACAGATACTTGCCTTGCTCGCCGTGCAGCTTCAGATCGAAGGGCAGGCGGGCGGAAAAGGCGATCAGGTTTTGGTCGAGCAGGGGCGCGCGTGCCTCCAGCGAGTTGGCCATGGTGGTGCGATCCACCTTGACCAGGATGTCATCGACGAGGTACGTGTCCATGTCGCCCGACAATATCTGCTCTGCGTGCGAATCGATGTCAGGCCTGACGAACCGTTGCCGGACGCTGCCGAATGGATCGGTGTGTGCGCGTTCGCCAAAGAGCAGGCGCAGATCGGCCGGGTTGGCCAGCGCCACCAGTGCCAGGTAGTCGTCGGGCCAGGGTAGGCTCAGGCGCTGGCCGATGCCCGAAAGCCGCCGGCCATGGGCGCCGGGCAGCAGCGCGCCGCCCAGCCTGGCCAGCCCGGGGGCCAGGCCCAGTGTGGTGTGGCGGATGCGCTGCAGCGTGGCGTAGCGGCGATAGCGGGAATAGCCGGCAAACAGCTCGTCGCCGCCATCGCCCGAGAGCACCATCTTCACGTGGCGGGCCGCCAGCTGTGACACCAGGAAGGTGGGGATGGCCGACGAGTCGCCGAAGGGCTCATCGAAGTGATGGACCAGCGTTTCCAGGAGGTTCGCCGCGTCGGGGCGCACCACCATCTCGTGGTGCTCGGTGCCCAGGTGCTGGGCCACGCGCCGCGCATCGGGCAACTCGTCGAAGCCCGCCTCGTCGAAGCCGATGGAAAAGGTCTTGAGCGGCTGGGAGAGGTGGCGGGTCATCAGCGCGCAGACCACGCTGGAATCCAGCCCGCCGCTCAGGAAGGCGCCGAAGGGCACGTCCGAGACCAGCCGCACGCGCACGGCATCGTCCAGTTCGGCAAAGAGCCGCTCCTGCAGCGTGTCCTCGTCGTCGGTCCACTTGGGCAGGAAGTCCACGTGGCTGTAGCGGGTCTGGACGATGTTGGGGGCGCCTCCGTCCTGGCCGGGCTCGATGCTCATCCAGTGGCCGGGGGGCAGCTTGCCGATGCCCTCGAAGATGGTGTCGGGCGCCGGGATGTAGCCCAGGCTGAAGAAGTCCTGCACCGCGTCCATGGCAATGCGCGGCTGCCAGCCGGGCACAGCCAGAAGCGTCTTCAGCTCGGAGCCGAAGCCCAGGACGCCCGGCGACAGCTCGCCCAGGTAGAGCGGCTTCTTGCCGATGCGGTCGCGCGCCAGCACCAGCCGCCGCCTGTCCTGGTCGACGATGGCGATGGCGAACATGCCGCGCAGCATCGCAAAGCAGTCGGTGCCGTATTCGGCGTAGGCGTGTGCGATGCACT
The DNA here is from genome assembly GCA_938046755.1 of uncultured Lautropia sp. Classification (GTDB taxonomy): domain Bacteria; phylum Pseudomonadota; class Gammaproteobacteria; order Burkholderiales; family Burkholderiaceae_E; genus Lautropia. The sequence continues at coordinate 4,279 of CALIXC010000205.1, forward strand.
CGGAGTCGGAGTGGCTCTGGAACACGTAGCCGCGTGCTTCCAGCGTCTGGCGCAGCTCGCGGAAGTTGTAGATCTCGCCGTTGAAGACCAGCTGGATGCAGCCGCCGGCACTGGTGACCGGCTGATGGCCGCCCGCCACGTCGATGATGGCCAGCCGGCGCATGCCGATGGCCGCCCAGTCGGTGTGGAAGGTACCCTGGTCATCGGGGCCGCGATGCACAATGGTCCTGCACATCGCGTCCAGCGTCTGCGGACCGGGCAGGGCCCGGCCGTCGAGGGAGATCAGTCCGGCTATGCCACACATGGTTCAGTGCATCGAGTCGTGAGGAAAGGAATGTGGCTCCAGGCTGCTCAGGGCGGTGAGTGTCCAGGCATCGCCTTCATAGATGGTGCGCAGCTGGTGACCTACCGTGGGAATCGAGGCGTTGGCCTGCACGAAGGCCCGGGCGGCGCGACCCATGTCGGCCAGTCCAGGGCGGCCCAGACGGTAGGCCTGACGCAGGCATCGGGCAAGCGCCTCCCGGTTACCGGCCGGAAACAGCCACCCGGTGACATTGGGCTGGATGAAGTCCTCGTTGCCGCTGACTCGGGAGCCGATCATCGGCAGACCCGCCGCCATCGACTCCAGCAGCGTGTTGGACAGTCCCTCGGTATAGGAAGTGAGCACGCCCAGGTCGGCACAGGCCAGCTGCTCGGCTACGTCGTCGCTCTGACCCAGGAAGCGGATCTGCCCCTCACGTCCGTGAGTGCTTACTTTCTGCTTCAGCGTTTCTTCAAGCGACCCGCTGCCCACCAGCAGCAACCGGACATTCTGTTCGGGCGTGAAGGCGGCCATCCAGGCGTCCATCAGTACGTCCAGGCCCTTCACCGCTTCCAGTCGGCCCACGTACAGCACCACGAGGTCGCAGTCGGGCCGGCCCTGGGCGCGCAGTGCTTGCATGTGCGCCTGCTGTGGATCGAAGCGGTCGAGGTCGACCGCGTTGGGAATGCGGTAGACCTGGGCGGGCGAAAAGCCCACGTCCAGCAGTCGGTTGCCCAGAGCGTGGCTGATGGCCTGGATCATCGTCCGCTTGAGAACGGTGCGCTTGAGGCGCATCGACAGCGATGGATTGGGATCCAGGATGCCGCCGTGCAGCTCGGTCATGCCGGTGAGCTTGACGAGCAGCGGCTTGCGGAGCCTTCGGTTGATGATGGCGCTGGCAACGGCCATGTTCTGGGCAATGTGGCAGTGGATGGCTTTGATTTCTCGACGGCGACGGCGCAGCAGCAGCATCAGCCGGGCCAGCAGCACCAAGCCGCCCACCAGGGGCAGGCGTGGGTAGCGCAACCGGATGATCTCCACCAGTCCATGCCGTTCATGGGCGACCTGGGGGCCCCAGGGCACCATCGGCACCACGATGGTGCTGGGCACACCCTGTTCGGCCAGCCAGCCCGTCAGCGTGCCGACCTGGGATTCGGCGCCGCCCCCGCCCGGGGACGGGTAGACGCTGTCCAGAACCATGAAGACCCGCCTGGTGGGTTCAGCTCTGCGTGTCATGGGCGTGGCGCTGCAGCCAGAGTTCGAGGACCAGCAGCTGGTACAGCTCGCTGGCGTGATCCCATGCACCACGCTGGTGGCGCTCCAGCAGGCCGCGTACCGTGTCCATGCGGACGAAGTCGTGCAGCCGTGCGTTTGGGGATTCGAGCGTGTCGTTGAGCAGTTGCCGGAACTGCCCATTGCCACGCATCCACAGACTGACAGGCAGTCCAAAGCCCTGTTTCTTCTTGCGGCGGATCTCTTCCGGCAAGACCGACATCATCGCCTGTTTGAAGAGCGCACGTTTTTGCGTTCCATGCAGTTTGTAATGGGCTGGTAAATGTGCCGTATATTCGACAAGTTTGCGGTCCAGGTACGGAAAACGTACCGACACGCCGGCACTGCGGCAGGCGCCCGTTACCTTGATGATGTCGTTGTCGGCAATCGCCATCGTCAGGTCCAGGTGCATCAGCCGGTGCAGCTCGCTGGGCGCGGTCAGCGACCGCCAGACGGCGCGCTGCAGCTCCAGCGACGCATCACGCGCCACCTTGGAGCGGAAGTCGGCCGTCAGCAGCTCCTCGTAGTGGTCCGAGGCGAACGAATCATCGGTGTAGAAGCGGTCCGGGTTGGGGATGCTGCCGCGCTCGATGAAGTTGCGGATGCGGTTGGCCCAGCGCTGGTCGGTGTTCTTCAGGCTGTTGGCCAGCAGCTTGCCCAGGCCGCGCAGCGGTGAAGGCAGCCCGTAGTACAGGCTGAAGATGCGGTCCTTCAGGTAGCGTTCGTTGCCGCCGAAGATCTCGTCGCCGCCGTCGCCGGCCACCAGCAGGTCCTTGCCGGCATCGGCCGCCATGCGGGCGCAGTAGTAGGTGGGAATGGCCGAGGCGTTGCCGAAGGGCTCGTCGAAGGCGCGGATGAGCATCGGCAGTGCTTTGGCCGCCTCCTGTTCGCTGACCCGACGCTGGTGGGAGTCCAGTCCGAAGGCCTTGCTGGCGATGTTGGCAAAGCCCAGCTCGTCATAGCCTTCCTCGGTGAAGCCGATGGAGAAGCTCGACACCTTTTTCGGCGCTGCCGCCGCGGCCAGGATGCCGCAGATGCTGGAGCTGTCGGTACCGCCGCTGAGGAACGCGCCCCAGTGCTGCTCGTCGCCCGGACGGTAGCTGCGTACTGTCTCGATGATCCGTTCACGCAGCTCGATGGCTGCCAGCTCACGCCCCGGATCGTGGTCCTCGGGGTAGCGCAGCTGCCACCAGTTGTCCTGCTGCATGCGGCCGCTATCCCAACACAGTCGCTGGCCGCCCGAGAGCTTGCGCACGGCACGGTAGATGGCACTGTGCGTCGGCACGTAGTAGAAGTTCAGGTAGTGGTAGAGCGCTTCGTCGGACAGTTTGTTGTCGAACAGTCGGGTAGCTACCAGCAGGCGCATGTCGCTGGCGCAGGCCAGGCGGTCCTGCGCGTGTGCATAGCAGACCGGCCAGGTCTTGAAGGCGTCGGTGACGATGGTCACCAGGCCCCGGGGCACGTCCCAGCACACTAGTACGAAGCGGCCCAGGCAGCGTTCCACCGGGGTTGTACGTTCCTGCATCCAGGCGTGCAGCACTGCGCTCAGGTCGTCACCCTGCGGGCCGTTGGACATGCCCATGGCCCCCACCTGCTCGTTGCCGATGTACTGCCAGCCGGCACCCTGCCACTGCAGATCGAAGCGACGGCCGTCGGGCATCTTGCCCTGCAGGCGGTGGGCTGCATGTGCGTTCTCGGGACCAGGCCAGCCAGCGGTGACGGTAGGCAGGGCAGGTATCGGATGGTCCGGCTGCTGATTGTCGGCCGGGGGCTGGATGACCAGCAGGAAATTACCGTTGACTGACACGCGAATACTCCTTGAGCATGGCGCTGACCATGGCGGGGGGACTGTATTGTTCAAGAACCTTCTGCCGACCGGCCTGGCCAATGGCCTGACGCCGGACGGGATCATCGATCAGTTGCAGCATGGCATCGGCCAGGGCCTGGGTGTCGGTGGGGTCGACCAGCACGCCGTGCCGACCGTCCTCAATGACTTCCGGCGTGCCGCCCACCCGGGTGGCCAGGACCGACAGGCCCAGCGCCATCGCTTCCAGGATCACGTTGGACATGCCCTCGCGCAGCGACGGGGCGACCAGCAGGTCGGCGGCCTTCATCAGGGCAGCCACGTCCGAGCGTTCGCCCAGCAGCAGGGCGCGGCCGCCCAGCTTCAGCTCGCGAATGCGTGCCACCAGGGCGTCGTGCAGCGGACCGCCACCCACCAGCAGCAGCCGCACGTGTGGCCGCTCAGAGGCCACGCGGGCGAAGGCATCCAGCAGCCGCGGCAGGTTCTTGTGCTCCACTAGGCGGCCCACGAAGAGCAGCAGGGTCTCGAAGGGGATGTCTGCCTGCCCGTCCGGGGCAGTAGTGGCCGATGTGACGGCCGTGTATTCCTTCCGAAGGGCAGCCACGGCGTCAGCGGGGGGCTCAGGCACTTCCACGCCATTGTGGACGATGGAAAAGCGCGACATCGGCAGCCCCATCTGGCGCGCTGCGTATTCGGCCCCTTCGCGGGAGTTGGAGATGATGCCCTGCGAGCGCTGGCTGGCCCAATGCTTCATCCGCCATTGATGGGCGCTGTACCACTCGTAGGTGCCGCGCACCGAGGTGATGAGCGTGGGCCGCTCCGCAGCCGGAAGCAGTCGTGTGGCAATGGCGCCCCACAGTTCGGCCGTGAACGAATAGCAATGCAGCACGTCCGGTGCCCACTGCCGGATGGCCTGCCGCAGCTTCCAGACGAACTCGGGGTCCACGCGCCGACGCTTGTCCACGCGCAGGGTCTGGATGCCGGCCGCGTGCAGCCGGTCCACCAGGAACGAGGGCTTGATGAAATACAGCACCACGCATTCGATGCCGCGTTCCTTCAGGCCCAGCGCCAGCTGCACGATCTGCCGCTGGCTGCCGCCAACTTCCATCTCGTCGGTCATTAGCATCACGCGCAGGGGCGGTGATGCCGGGTTTCCGCCGTGCCAGCGGCCGGTGTCGGGCTGAACGGCCTGGATGCGGCCCAGCAGCTTAGCTGCTTCGATGTCGGCATCGAAGTCGTGAATGATGGTGTTGCGGGCAGCGTGCGCCAGGCGGGTGCGCAGCGGCGCATCGGCCAGCAGTCTGGCCATGGCATCGGCCAGTTCCGTGGCCTGGCCAGGCGTCACCAGCAGGCCGTTCTCTTCATGGTGGATCAGTTCGGGAATGCCCGAGACCCGTGTGGAGATGGCAGTCGCCCCGCAGGCCATGGCTTCCATCAGCGCCACCGGAATGCCATCGGCATTGCCGTCGGCCAGCAGCACCGAGGGCAGCACGAACATCGTGGCCTGGTTGATGCGCTGGCGAACATCCTGCTGGGGCAGGGCGCCGGTCAGTCGCACCCGCTCCGATAGCCCGGCCTGGTTGATGGCCTGCTGCAGTTCCTCGCGCAGGGGGCCGTCGCCGATGATGTCGCAGCGGAAATCGATGCCACGTTCCTGGAGCAGTGCGCAGGCCTTCACCAGATGGATGAAGCCCTTGATCGGATCCAGTCGTCCCACGCCGACGATGTAGGCCGGCTCACGGCCTTCTGCCGTGAAAGGCAGGTCGGCCGGCAGCACACCGCAGTGGATGACGGCCAGCCGGTTGTGCAGTTCGCTCGGCAGACGGGCCGAGAGCTGGCGGCGGTTGTATTCGGAAATGGTGACGCTGAAGTCGGCCTGCGCCAGCTTGCCGGAAAGGTCCTGGTCGTGCACGAAGATGTCGTGCGCATGACCGGTGAAGCTCCAGGGGCGGCCGATGCGGCCAGCCAGGATGCGGGCGGCCGTGCTGGGGTAGGTGGCCCAGTGCGCGTGCAGGTGCTGCGGGGCAAAGCGCTGCACCTCGGTCATGACGGCCAGCGTGCGCCACCAGCTGATGACCGATTTGGCCAGTTCGGCAGGTCGGCGCCAGAGACTACGCACGAGGGGCCACAGTTCGGCCGTGCTTTTCAGCGGATGCTTCAGCACCTGGGGCAGCGCAGCGCGCAGGCTGCCGGCCAGGCTGTCGGGCGGGTAGATCACCCGGTCCAGCAGCACCTGCGCATCGGGCTGCACCATCGGTTCGCTGTGCGGCTTGAGCGACACGATGCGGATATCCACGCCCTGACGTGCCAGGGCATGGATCTCGCGCACGATGAAGGTCTCGGACCAGCAGGGGAACAGCGAGACCAGATACAGGACCCGCAGGGGGGCCTGCATGGACGTGTCCTTGCCGTGGGACGGTTGCCGTTCCGGGGTGTCGGACGGTTGCGGTGCCGCGCCGGATGCCGGATGGTTTTCCGTGGAGGGTGATGATTGCGGGCTCATCGGATCAGCCTCCCCAGCGATGTAGGTTGCGGTTTCGCAGGAACTCAAGAAAGCCGTACACGATGAACAGGTGCATCTCGATGAAGGTATTGGACAGCCGCACCGGTAGCCAGCGGCGGGTGCTCGGCACCCAGCGGGCCAGCAGCGACAGACCGATGATCAGCAAGGCACCCACCAGGCTGGCGCAGAAAAAGAGCGAAACCGGTGCCAGCACCGCACTGGCCAGCAGCATCACCAGCAGCGCTACCGGCGTGAGCAGCCGGCAGACCTTGTGCGAGAAGAACCCCAGGAAGGCCGGATTGCGACATGGATCGATGAGTGCCGGGCACAGCTGGATGAGCTGGAAGTTGCCAGCCAGCGTGCGGATCTTGCGGCGCTTTTCCTGCTGCATCGAGGTCGACGGCAGGTCGTAGGCGATGGCGCGGGTATCGAAACTGGCGCGGTAGCCATCGAGCACCGCCTGCATCGGAATCAGCACATCGTCCAGGATGGTTTCGGGCGGAATCGGATGGAAGGCCGCACGGCGCAGTGCGTAGAGCGCCCCCGTCATGCCGATGGTGGAGGCCACCTGCCCTTCGGTGTGGCGCAGCCATTTCTCGTAGCGCCAGTAGGCGTCCAGCCCCTGACCGACGAAATCCCCTTCGGGCACCTCGAAACGCAGCTCGCCGCTGACGGCGGCCAAGGCAGGATCCTGCTGCAGCGATTGCACGAGATACGCAATGGCCTCCGGATCCAGCCGCTGGCGGGCGTCGGTCAGGATCAGGATCTCCTGCGTGCACTGCGCGATGGCGTCGTTAAGGCAGGCGGCCTTGCCGCGATGCTGGGCATGGCGCAGCACCGTCACGCGCGGATCCCGCAGGGCCTCGGCAGCGCGTGCCGTGTCCTCGTCGTCGCCGTCGATGGCCAGCAGCACGCGGATCCGGTCGGCGGGATAGTGGCTCTGCAGGCAGCTCTGGATCTTCGGCCCGATCTGGTGAGCGGCATTGCGGGCCACGATGACCACGGCGATGTCGGGTTGTCCCGTGTCGTTCGTGCCTGTATCGGTGTGACCGGGCCGCAGCTTCTTCAGTTGCCGGCGCAGCAGCCACGGATAGCCTGCATACGTGTACACCATCCACCCTGCAGCGATGATGTAGGCCAGCAACCAGAAGGTGTTCATCGGGACTCCGTCAGTCGGTTTTGCCGGGTTCCGTCCTGGGGCTGCGCAGCAGCAGAGCACGAAGCTTTTCGTGTCCGCCATTGCCCAGCAGTTGCTTGGAGAGCCGCAGTACGCGATAGCGTGTCTGCTGCTTCAGCATTTCCAGCGGTTGCTGCGTGATCCAGGCCAGAAAACGAGCCTCGCTGGTACCGCGCAGCATGGCCAGCCGCGGCAGCTCCAGCGCAGGCCTATTCGTCATTGCAGCAGAATTCGACACACTGTTGTGATTTCCCCCGATTTCGTTCGGCGAATCCGCAACATTTCCGTGACGTGATGCGCCGGAGAGGGGGGCGGCGGCATCGATGCCGGCCGGACTGGCTGATTCAGATGCACTGGATACAGCACGCATGGCCTGAGCCGAAGCCACGGGTGCCAGTGGCGACAGCGGCAAGCCGTCGAGCGCACGCCATATGCCCACCCGTGACGAGCAGACGGCGTGGTAGCCCAGGCTGCCGGCCAGCGACAGGAAGTTCTCGGGCATGCGGCCGCCGGCGGGGGCATAGACCGTGACGGGGCTTCCGATGGCATCCTCGATGGCTGCTTTGGAGTCGGCCAGTTCGGCGCGCACTTCGGCAGGGGAGAGCTGGTCCAGATAGCGATGGTTCATGCCGTGCGACTGGATCGCCATGCCCATGGCCGCCATTTCGCGCAGTGCCGGCCAGTCCAGAAAGCCCGGCTTGCCCACCATGGACGGATTCACGAAGAATTCTGCCCGGCCCTCTTCGCGGGCGATGGCCTCGGCCGCCGGTGCGTTGGTCAGGTGTCCGTCATCGAAGGTCAGGCACACGGGCCAGGGCTCGCCGCTGGCCGGCAGTCCTTCGTACAGCAGCTGGTGCACGTTGCAGATGCGCCGGCCATGCGAGCGGATTAGATGCAGCTGCCGAGCAAAGGTGGCGGGCGGCACGCTGTAGTGGGAATCGGCCCCTTCCATCTCGCCATCGACGATGGCGTGGTACATCAATACGGTGACGGCTTTCATGCCTTGCCCCTGAACAGACCGAAACGGACCAGCGCCTGTTGGGCCAGCGCGCGGGTCTCGCCATCGAGCAGCATGGTGCCCACGGCGTAGATGCCCGCGCCAGCCACCATGCGCACCAGCAGCGTGGTGAGCTGCTGCGGGAACTGGATCTGCATCAGCACCTCGTACATCAGCGCTGCCATGGTCACGAACACGGCGATGCGCCGGTATTCCGGTCGTACCGGCACGGTGCCACGCCCCATCCAGGCGGCCAGGGCCGTCATCAGCCCGTAGGCCAGCAGGGTAGCGATGGCGGCGCCTTCGATGCCCAGTGGCGGGATCAGCAGCAGGTTCAGCAGCACGTTCAGGCCAGCAGCCGACAGGATGGCCAGCAGGATGCGGCCCGAGCGTTTCTGGATCTGCAGCCCGGCCGATGCCACCGGGAACAGCCCCTGCAGGGCCACGCCGCCGATCACCCAGGGGATGATGGCCGCGCCGGCGCGGTATTTCTCGGAGGCCACCAGCAGCAGCAGGGGTTCGGCCACGGCCGAGACGCCCGCCACCATCGGGATGGCGAACAGCAGGTACAGGTGAAAGACCCGCTGCAGGAAGTGCTGCGTGACGGCCTCACCCTCGTCGGCCCACAGCCGCAGCACCATTGGTGTCACGGCGCCGGTGAATGCCGTCACCAGCACGGCGCCGATGTAGTCGCATAGGTTGTAAGGTGCCGAATAGACGCCCAGCCAGGCCGAGCCTAGCATGCGCTGAATCAGCACTCGGTCGCCCAGGCTCAGCATCACCGACGACAGCTCCATGGCCACCAGCGGCAGGCTGAAGCGGAGCAGCGTCTTCAGGAAGGGGGCGGAGAAATCGCGTACCGACCAGGGCTCGCGCTGGAAGAACCAGCGTGCCAGTACCACCAGGCACAGTGTCTCGGCCACGATCTGCGCGCCGTAGAAGCCCCACAGTGTGGTGGAGATGTAGAGCAGCGTCACCAGCATCAGCGCCAGGCCCAGGTAGCGCTGGATGACCGAATACAGCGACAGCACGCCGCTCAGCTCGCGGGCGCGCAGCTGGTTGACCACGGCGCTGGACAGGCACTGCAGCAGCGCCAGCGGTGCCACCAGGTACAGCAGGTTGCGCCCCTGCGGGCCGGAGGTGAAGAGGGAATCGGGCAGCAGGGTGATGCCCAGAACCCAGACGAGGGCGGCCAGCGTGCCGAAGCCGGCCAGCCCTACGTAGACGGTGGCTTCGTATTGCGGCAGCGTCCAGGCGGACTGGCCGGCGCGCACTTCACTGTAGAAGCGCAGCGCCGCTTGCTGCAGACCCAGTTTGCCCACGGCGGCGGTGGCTGTCACCAGTACGCCGATCAGGCTCATCATTCCGTAGTCGGCAACCGGGAAGATGCGGGTGAGAAACGGAAATGAGACGATGCTTGCCAGCGTGACGAGCAGGCTGGCAAGCGAGTAGCGCGAGAAGTGGGCAGCCAGCCGGCTCAGCATGGCCGGCACCCCGTGTCCATTGTCATCCCTGCCGCAGTCCGTCCAGCCGTACCAGAATGGTGTTGGTCACTTGCGAGATCTGATCCAGCGAGGCGTCCAGCGAGGCCATCCGGCGCTCCATGTCCTGCAGCCGGGCGGATTTCGAGGCGGCCGGATCGTCGGCCACTGTGGCCGAGGTGCGCCATTCGTCTTCCATGTCCTGCAGCGTGTTGTCCACGTCGGTCAGCGTCACGCGCGTCTTCTCTTCCACGTAGGCCTGCGTCAGCAGCCGCTCGCACAGGATGTTCACCTGGCGGGGGTTGCCGTCGGTGGCCTGCTGGATGCGCTCGATCGCTTCGGCGTCGAACGGGGTGTCGCCCTCCCAGCCCGCTTGCTGCATCCGTTTCTGGATGTACTGGGGCACCTCTTCGGGCGTCAGCCCGTCGATGTGGTCGGTGACGAGGAAGCGCTGGCGCAGGGCGTCCAGGCGGGGCGTGGCCAGGCGTGCGCGCAGCACCGGCTGCGCCACCAGGAAGATCTGCAGCAGCAGGTTGCCGTTGAGCTGCATGTCCGACAGCAGCCGCACCACTTCGAGCGCGTCGTCTTCCAGGTTGTGGGCCTCGTCGATGACCAGCAGCAGCCGGCGGTTGGCCTGCACCTCGCCCAGCAGGTACTTCTGCAGTGTGCGCAGCAGCTGCGCTGTGTCGGTGTCGGCCGGCAGCTCCAGCCCCAGGGCGGCAAAGATCTGCAGCAGCAGCGAATGGCCGCCGGCTCGGGGTGTGGCGAGGGTGTAGACCTGGATGCCGGCATCGGGCAGCCGGCGGCTGACGTTCTGCACCAGCATGGTTTTGCCGCAGCCCGGTGCGCCGGTCAGTAACACCAGCCCCTCGCGTTGATACAGCCCGTACTTCAGCGTGTTGACCGCGCGCTGGATGGCCTCGCTGTTGAAGAGGAAACGCAGGTGCGGATTCAGTCGGAACGGCTTGGACTTCAATCCGAAAAATGACTTGTACATGCTCAGTATCCGTAGTAGGCGGGTGCTTTGGGCTGTACGGGCGCCTTGTTGAACAGCAGGCCGACAGCCTCGCAATTCTCAAGCTGAAGCAGCGACTCGTTGACAGCGCTGCGCGGTGTCTCGCCGGCAGCCACTACCAGCATCACCTGCCCCACCAGAGCCGATAGCGAGCGGGTCTCGGTGACGGGCAGCAGCGGGGGCGTATCGAAGATGATCACATGGTGTGGCAGCATGGTCTTGAGCCGTTCGACCAGTTGCGCCATGTTGTTCGAGGCCAGCAGGTCCACCGGGCGATGATTCAGGTGGCCGGCCGTCATCAGCGACAGCCCGGGCACGGAGGTCTCGTGCAGCAGCTCGCCGATGGGGATCGTGGGGTCTTCCAGGTAATCGGTCAGGCCGACCTCGTCGGGGATGTCCAGCTGTAGCGTGTTGGAGACGCTGGGACGTGCGATGTCGGCATCGATCAGCAGCACTGGGTGTTCGCCCCCGATGGCGATGCTGATGGCCAGGTTGATAGCCGAGAAGGTCTTGCCTTCGCTGGGCAGCGAGCTGGTGACCATGATCAGCCGGCCGTTGCCCACCACGGGGCGCAGGCGGCCAAAGGCGTTGTCCAGCAGGCGCCGCTTCACCAGGCGGAATTCCTGGTGAATCTTGGAGGTCTTGTCGTCCGGCACCAGGAAGCCGTGTTCCTTCAGGTACTCGAAATCCAGCTGGATGATGGGCCGGCTGGAAGGATCGCTGCGCCCGCCACTGGAGTGGTCATTGCCGGAACCATTGCCGCCATGCGTACTGTCCATGGAGGAGGCGCCGTCGGGTGCGTCGTTGTCTTCCCTGTCTGCCGGATCCTGTTCCGGCGCGTCCGGGAAGGTGTGGCTGGCCGAGGCCTGGGTATCGATAATGGCGCCGCCAGCCGCTGAGTCCAACTGGCCGTTGGCCTGGTGGCCGCGTTCGCGGGCTTGCCGCAGTGCCTCGGCGCGTGCGATGTCGGCACGGATGTCTGCCGCCATCGCTTCCTCGGCTTCGGCCGAGGAAGCCATCAGCGTGGCACTGCCCTGGCTCAGTGTCTGCGGCGTGGTCGTGCTGGAGATGATGGTGGTGTGTTGGTGCAGCGGCCGGGACGGATTCTGGTCCACCAGCTTCTGCATGGCCCGCTGAACGAGTCTCTTGTTCATGACATCACCTTCTGCTGGGTGCGTTGTGCGGTGGGTGCCGGTGCTTCACTGGACTGGCCTGCATCGATGACATAGACGAGGATCAGCACCACGAACACCAGCGTGTAGCCGACGAGGGTGGCGGTGAACCGGAACGACTGCTTGCGGGCCAGTTTCAGCGCCGCCGCGTCACGATAGCGGGTGATGGCGCCAAAGAGCGGAACCTTGGTGGCAGCCTTCAGGGCGTTGGGTTCGTAGTAGGCGGGATTGGCCAGTTCGCGCACCAGCGCCACCGCCAGGCCCAGCACCAGCGACACCACGAAGAAGATGGCCAGCAGCAGCGGGCGGTTGGGCGAGACCGGGCGTGGACTCACGCGCGGGGGATCGACCACGCGGAACTCGCGCGTGCCGGTGTTTTCTTCGATGCTGCCGGCCAGACGGGCGGCATCACGACGCTGCAGCAGCTTCTCGTAGTTCTGCTTGTTGGAGTCGTAGTCGCGGTTGAGCTGGATGTACTCGGCTTCGACCTTCGGAATGGCCAGTGCGATCTCCCGGGCCCGCTTGGCCTGAGCCTCGGCCTCGGCCACACGGGCGGCCAGCGAGGCCACCTTGGCGTCGGCCTCGGCCATGGCGATGGACATCTCCTGGTACAGCCGGTTGGGAACCTTGCCCCGGCCCGGGCGCGGGTCCACCGGCCGCAGTGCTTCCTTCTGCAGCTGGACTTCCAGCTCGCGGATGGTGTGGCGGGTGTTGATCACGTCCGGGTGTGCGTCGGTGTAGCGCGTCAGCAGGTCGTCCAGGCGCTTGCGGGCCGACTCCAGCCGGCGCTCGGTCTCGCTGCCGCCGCCATCGGCCTGGCCGCCGCCCACCGGCACGTATTCCGGGATGGCTTCCAGGCGGGTACGGATGGCGGTGCGCGAGTTGACGGCCTGCCGGTATTCGAGGCGGGCCGTCTGCAGCTCACGCTGGATGTCGGCCGACCGGGCCACGTAGTCCTGCGCGAGGTTGGGCATTACCTCAATGTGCTTGATCTTGAATTCCTTGAGCGCCGCCTCGGTCTGCAGCAGCAGGTCCCGGGCCTTGGCGATCTCCTGGTCGATGAACAGGACGGCCTGCTGGGTGTCGGTGGTCTTGCCCGTGCGGGTTGACTTGACGAACAGGTCCAGCAGCATCGTCACCACCTTCAGCGCCGTTTCCCTGGACTGATTGCGGTACTCAAGGCTGTAGAAGTTGGTGCCACCTGCCGGCTTGAACTGGATGTTCTTTTCCAGCGTCTGCATCAGCGCCTCGCGCCCCTTCTGGGTATGCACATCATGGTCCATGCCGGTGGCCTGGACGATGGCTTCCAGGTTGGGGCGGCTGACCAGCGTGCGGGCCATCATCTGGATCTGGCCCTGCATATCGGGTTGCACGGTCATGCCCTGCATCAGCGGCTGCAGGATCGACTTGGTATCGACATAGGCACGCGCCGTGGCTTCGTAGTTGCCGGGCAGCACCACGGTGACGACGATGCCGATCAGGCCGGTGACGAGCATGGCCACCAGACCCGATACTCGGTACTTCCACAGACCGGACAGGTAGGTTTTGTAGGACTTCAGGAGGTCAAGCATGGAATTCTGTGCAGAAGATGCTTTGTCGCGTCGGACAGTATGCGCGGCCGAGGCGGCCGGGCGCCATGCGAGGGCTGCCAGGCGGCCAGCCGGACGTTACAGCAGGCTTTCCGGGATCATGATCGAGTCGCCCGGGGCGATCTCGACGTTGGCGCTGGGGTCGCCGCTCTTGAGCAGGTCATCCAGCCGAACGCGATACTGCTTGTTGTTCTCGATGGCGCGGATCAGGATGGCCTGGTTTCCGGCCGCCTTGCGGGTGAGACCGTTGGCCTTGGTCATCACGTCCAGCAGGGTGATGCCGTTCTGATAGGGTACGGCGCCCGGGTTCTGGGCCTGACCGATGACCCGGACCACCGACAGCGGGTCACCCACGATTTTGGTGACGACCACCGAGACGCTGGGATCGCGGATGTAAGTGGCCAGCTTCTCCTCGATCTCGCGGCCCAGTACCTGGGGCGTCTTGCCCACAGCCACGATGTCCTTGATCAGCGGCGCAGTGATCTTGCCGTCGGGGCGCACCGGCACCTTCGCCGACAGGTCGGGGTTGCGCCAGACCTTCAGGTCCAGTTCGTCACCGGGTCCGATCTGGTAGACGTAGTTGTGCTTGGGCGCCTTGTCGGGGGCCGGCGGCAGGGAGCTCATGTTGGCGCAGGCGGCCAGGAAGCTGGCCAGTACCAGGGCTGACAGGGAACGTATCGTGGTCATGGCGAAAAAACGGTTGTGTTACAGGGGACCTGTGCCGGTTAGACGAGGCTGCAGACGCATCCGCCGTCGGTCTGAAAGGGCCGGCCACGCATCTCGGAAACAACTGCCAAACTGTTACTCTAGCGTGGACCAAGGGCGCCATTCCATCAGAATGATCAACCCAATGTGACCAATGGCCGTAACTTTTGATCTAATCAAGTATCGACTTGTTATCAAGTAATGAATCTCCTCATCTAGGGATGGTGCCATACAAACCTGTGGGCGCTTGCACAGCGTCCCGCATATTGTGCAAGGATTCACAGACAAAGCTTACATATGTCGTTGAATCGCATCATTGTCGAGAACAATTACTAAAACGGCCGCTAAAACGGCCGCCGAGAAGACCTGAGGGATACCCCAATATCGTGGCCGGGGCCGCTTTTCTGGCCGCCGGACCGGTATCATCACCCCCCTGACGTAGGCTAAAGTGACCGGATGGTGCCATGGCACCTGCCGGGGCTGTTCCGTCGCTCCTCCTGTCTCCTGTCTCTTGTCGGGTCCCCTATTCACACTGGCACCCTGTTGTCGGAAAGAGTCGTTTTGTGCAAACGGCCAGGTGAGGCATGGCCGGCGTGCAGGGGCATCCGGTTGTGCCGCGGCTCAGGGACAATGCCACGGACAGTACCTGCGCCGCAAGCGGGGTGGGGTGATCGAGGAAGACTTCGCGTGACTATGGACAGCATCGACGGCGTAGTGGCAGGATCGGCCAAGGCCAAGGTAACGGCAACAGGGCAGGCGGACGACGGTTTTTCTGCCTATCAGCGCTTCAGCCGCGCTGAATGGGCTGGCCTGCGCTCCAGCACGCCGCTGACGTTGTCCGAGTCCGAGCTGATCGCCCTGCGCGGCGTCAACGACCAGGTCTCGCTGCCCGAGGTGGTGGAGATCTACCTGCCGCTGTCACGGCTTCTGAACCTGCACTTCCGTTCGGCCAAGGCGCTCTCGGGCGTGTGTGACGACTTCCTGGGCCGACCGGTGGGGGCGCGCCCCTACGTGATCGGCATCGCCGGCAGTGTGGCGGTGGGCAAGAGCACCTTCGCGCGCGTGCTGCAGGCGCTGCTGGCCCGCTGGCCCGATCACCCCAAGGTGGCGCTGGTCACCACGGACGGCTTCCTGCATCCCAACCGGGTGCTGCAGGCGCGTGGCCTGATGAAGCGCAAGGGCTTCCCGGAGAGTTACGACCGCAAGCGGATGATCTCCTTCCTGGGGGCGCTGAAGGCCGGTGAGCCGGTGGTGGAAGCGCCGGTGTACTCCCATCAGGCCTATGACATCGTGCCCGGTGAGATGCAACGGGTCGAGCAGCCTGACATCCTCATCTTCGAAGGGCTGAACGTGCTGCAGACCTGGGGGGCAGAGCGCAGTGCCGGCACGCCCCAGGCCAGCGTGGTGGTGTCCGACTTCTTCGACTTCTCCATCTACGTGGATGCTGCCGAGGCCGACATCGAGCGCTGGTATCAGCATCGCTTCCTGTCGCTGCAGCAGACGGCATTCCGCCGGTCGGACTCCTATTTCCATCATTACCAGCACCTGTCGCAGGACGAGGCGATGAAGGTGGCCAGCGACATCTGGCGCGAGATCAATCTGCGCAACCTGCGCGAGAACATCGCCCCCACGCGGGGGCGCGCCAATCTGGTGGCGGGCAAGCAGGCCGACCACCGTGTCGGCGAGATCCTGCTGCGGATGATCTAGGGGTTCAGACCATTTCCACCGCGATGGCGGTGGCTTCCCCGCCGCCGATGCACAGCGAGGCAACGCCACGCTTGCCGCCCGTCTTCCTCAGGGCGCCCAGCAGCGTGACCAGCACACGGGCGCCGGAGGCGCCGATGGGGTGGCCCAGGGCGACGGCGCCGCCATGGAGGTTGACCTTGTCGTGCGGGATGCCGTGTTCCTTCATGGCGGCCATCGTCACCACGGCGAAGGCCTCGTTGATCTCGTAGAGGTCCACGGACGCGGTCTGCCACTGCCAGCCGGCCTTGGTCAGCACCTTCCCTATGGCGCCTACCGGTGCGAGGGTGAACCACTCGGGCTCACGCGAGAAGGTGGCATGGGCCACGACGGTGGCAATGGGCGTGAGGCCGCGTTTTCGGGCTTCGCTCTGGCGCATCAGCACCAGTGCGGCCGCACCGTCGGAGATCGACGACGAGGTGGCGGCGGTGACGGTGCCGTCCTTCACGAAGGCCGGGCGCAGGGTGGGGATCTTCGACGGGTCGACCTTGAACGGGCTCTCGTCGCGTTCCACCACCACGTCGCCCTTGCGGCCAGGGATGGTGACGGGCACCGTTTCCCAGGCAAAGCTGCCGTCTTCATTGGCAGTGCGGGCGCGGCGCGAGGACTCCAGGGCGTAGGCGTCCTGTGCTTCGCGGGTGAAGTGATACTTGCTGGCGCAGTCTTCGGCAAACAGGCCCATCGACTTGCCGCCGCCATTGGGCGTCCTGCTGTAGGCGTCTTCCAGACCGTCGTAGGCCATGTGGTCCAGCAGCGTGCCGTGGCCATAGCGGTAGCCGGTGCGCCCCTTGGGGACCAGGTAAGGGGCATTGGACATGCTCTCCATGCCGCCGGCCACCACCACGTCCTGGCTGCCGGCCCTGATCAGGTCATGGGCCAGCATCACGGCCTTCATGCCGGAGCCGCACACCTTGTTGAGCGTGGTGGCACCGGTGGATGCTGGCAGCCCAGCCTTCAGCGTGGCCTGCCGGGCCGGTGCCTGGCCCTGGCCAGCGGGCAGCACGCAGCCCATCAAGACTTCCTGCACCTGGTCGGGGGCGATGCCGGCGCGCTCGAGCGCAGCCTTGATGACAACGGCACCCAGGTCGGTGGCTTCCAGCCCGGACAGTGCGCCCAGCATGGCCCCGATGGGGGTTCGGACAGCGGATACGATGACGATCGGGTCGGAATCCATGGTGTGTTCTTGTCTCCTGTGTCGGGCGCCCTTGGATCTTCAGCGTCCGGGCTTCTGGGGCGATGCAGGCCGCCCGGGATCCTCGTCGGCCCGGGAAAAGCGCAGTCGCCGGGGATAGGGAAAGACATCGTCCAGGATACCCTGTCGGATGCGGGTCTGCTGGTTCTGCCACCAGACGGGATCCAGCAGCTCGGCATGGTGCTTCAGGAAGGGCTTGCGTACCCGGGGGTTGCCCAGCAGGAAGGTGCCGAACTCTTCCGGAAACACGTCATTGGGCGCCACCGGATACCATGGCTCGGATGCCATCTCGTCCTCGGGGGTGCGCGGCTCGGGTACCTTGCGGAAGTTGCAGTCGGTGAGGTACTGCACTTCGTCGTAGTCGTAGAAGACCACCCGGTTCTGGCGGGTGACGCCGAAGTTCTTGTAGAGCATGTCGCCCGGGAAGATGTTGGCCGCCACCATGTCGCGGATGGCCATGCCGTACTGATAGACGGCATAGTCGCGTGCGGCCTCGTCAGACTGCTGCTCCAGGTAGAGATTCAGTGGCGTCATTCTCCGCTCGATGTACAGGTGACGGATGACGATGCAGTCACCCTCGTCAACCAGCAGCGAAGGGGCAGTGGCTCGCAGCTCGGTCAGCAGCTCGGGGGAGAGCCGGCTCTTGGGGAAGGGTACGTCCGAGTATTCCCACGAGTCGGCCATCCGGCCGGCACGATCATGGTTCTTCACCAGGTGATAGCGGTCTTCAATGAACTCGCGGCTGATGTCCTTGCGGCGTACGTCCTTGATGTACTTGAAGACATATGGGAACGAGGGCAGCGTGAACACGCCCATCACCAGACCCTTGATGCCGGGGGCCGCGATGAAATGATCGGTGGATTCGTGCAGGTGCTGAAGCAGGTCGCGGTAGAAGAGCGTCTTGCCCTGCTTGTGCAGGCCCAGCATGGTGTAGAGCTCGGCTTGCGGCTTGGTGGGCATCAGCGACCGCAGGAAGCGCACGTAGGCCGACGGCACCGCCATGTCCACCATGAAGTAGGCACGCGAAAAGTTGAAGAGCCCCTCGATGTGCTCGGGCGCGAACAGCACCGTGTCGATGAACACGCGGCCATGACCGTTGCGCAGCAGGGGCAGCGAGAAGGGTTGCACCTCGCCGTCATTGACGACGCGGCCGATGAGGTAGGCGCCCTTGTTGCGGTAGAAGAGCGAGCGCAGCACGTGCACCTGGCAATCCATGGCCCGCGGTGCCTGCTCGCCGAACAGGGTGGGGGCGGCCTCGATCACCTTCTGCAGGTCATCCTCGATGTCCCGGTAGCCGCAGGCCAGCCCCATGTCGATGAGAACCTGACGCAGGACCTCCTTCCAGGGCCTGTTCTCCGGGTAATAGACCCGGAATGATGGCGGTGTGCCGTCCAGGTGCTCGGTGGAGACTGCCGGCCGCACGAAGATGAAGTCGTTGTGGAGATACTGGCGCTGTAGCAGCCGGGTGCTGACGGTATTGAAGAAGGACTCGGCCAGCTCGGGCTGCTGGTGCTCGGCCAGCAGCAGCACGTAGTACTGCTTCACCTCGGCCCACACGTCGTCGGCCAGGCTGTCGGTGTTGAACTGGGCGCGCAGCTTCTCGACCGCCTCGCTCACGCGCTGGTCGTAGAAGGTAATGCGCTCGCTGGCCAGTCGCCGCATCCGGTGCCAGGCGGCGTTCTCGAAACAGGTCTTGGCCTGCTGCGCGTTGTAGCGGAACAGGCCGTAGTGCCGATTGAAGCCGGCCAGCATGGTGCGGGCCAGGGTGGCCGGCAGGCTGTCACCGTCCAGCATGCTGGACGGCGTGGCGGAAGGGGGATGGGGGATGGCGTGCTTGGGCATCGGACAATCTTAACGGTGCTCTGCAGCACGGAGCGTGCCCTATCGGTGAAAACCCGGAGAGGGCGGGCTCTGGCGATTGTGGCGGTGCACCATGCCGGGCCGCCGGTACGGACGGGATGGCCGCATATCGGCCAGGGGCATGCAGCCTGCGCGGGAGGGAAGATACTGCCCAATTGGTGGTGCACGTTGCTGCACCGTGAGCAGAAGCAGGTTTTCCCCATGCGTACCGAACCCTACCGCCTGATTACCCGTTCCGACTTCGATGGTCTGGTCAGTGCCGCCATGCTGCGAGACATCGGCGTGGTCGATGCTGTCATGTTCGTGCATCCGAAGGATGTGCAGGACGGCAAGGTGCACGTGGACAAGGACGACATGCTGGTGAACCTGCCCTACGTGGCCACGGCCGGTCAGGTGTTCGACTACCAGGCCCCGGGGTCGCGGGTGCTGCCCAGGGTGGGCTACAGCAACCTGGTCATGGGGGTGGGCGAGGCCTCGGTCTCCCGCGTGATATACGACCACTTCGGAGGCGAGAGCCGTTTTCCGCATTTCTCGCCGGCGTTGATGGCTGCCGTCGACAAGGCGGGCAGCGCCTCGTACACGCTGGCCGACGTGCTGCATCCGCGCGACTGGACGCTGCTCGGTTTTCTTGCCGACCCGCGTACCGGGCTGGGGCGCTTCCATGACTTCCGCATCTCCAACCTGCAACTGATGATGATGCTGGTCGACGCCTGCCGCTCCATGGACATCGGTCGCATCCTGGCGCTGCCGGACGTGGCCGAGCGCGTGCGCTGCTACCATGAGCACGAATCGAAGGCCATCGAGCAGCTGCGCCGCTGCGCCCACGTGCAGGGCAACACGGTGGTGCTGGACATGCGCAACGAGTCGATCATCTACGCGGCCAACCGCTTCCTGGTCTATGCGCTGTTCCCCAACTGCACGATGTCGCTGCATGTGATGTGGGGGCGCGAGAAGGCCAACACGGTCTTTGCCCTGGGCCGCTCCATCTTCAACACGGCCTCGACGATCGACATCGGCGACCTGTGCACGCGCTTTGGCGGTGGCGGCCACCAGTATGCCGGTACCTGCCAGATTGGCAACGAATGGGCCGAACAGCGTCTGGCCGAGGTGCTGGCCCGCATCGAGAATGAGAACGCATCGCCCAGGACGTCGAAGGTGAGTCAGACGGCCTGATGCCTTAATTTGCGCATTATCAATTTAGAAGACGCAAAATCGATCGACAGCCGTAGAGGCAATCCGATGGCCCGTTCCGAAAAGGATCGGGCCTTGTATTTTTCTGGCTCACGCGTCCGTGTCGGAATATGTCCGAGCGGACGTTTTATTTTGAAGTCCCTTATTCAGGGAGCGTTCGGGTCTGTCCTACAAGGGATTTCCGGACGCGAGGCGTACGGGTTTACCCTGTCATTTTGCTCGACAGGATGTCGGTCTGTTTTTCATCGCCAAGGTTTTCGTGAGATTTTGCGGCCTTTTTTCTGTCGTCTGACCCAGAACGGATGTCATTATCGATGCGGGGCTGGTGCAAGTTCATAAGCTGTATATAATCTTTCAGGTCAGGAGGCTGATTGTGTTGTATCTGGCTTTCGTCCAAAGGGGGGCTCACGAAAGCTTTCATGCCACGTCAAGGGTCTTGACGCATAGCCATGTCACATAGCTTGGCAGCGCATCGTTCAGGTATCGCAGGTAGGCCGGGCGCATCGCGTCCCGCGCCGTTTTCATCGGCATCATCGGCATGAACCGTCGCGGCTTTCGTCATCGTGGGCTGGTCTGGCTTACCCTGTGGGTCTTCGGGCTGGCCATGCTCGCGCCTACGGTGTCGCGTGCACTGGCAGCTCACGAAGCAGGTCAGGGTCTTTCCCACCCGCATGCCGTGCAGGCAGCCTGGATGGATCACTGCATGCCGCATGAAGCATCCGGACAGCCTGCCGAACCGCCGGATGCTCCCCTTGGTCATCGGGCAGGACATGGCCCGGTAATGCCCGTTTCCCATGGTTCGCATGAAGGCGGACTGTATCTGGATCACTGCGCGCTGTGCGTGGTCCTGGTTCATCTGCTGGCGCCGCCCATGCCGGTGGCTGCCTTTGACACCGTCACGGCACCTGCCATGGTGCAGGTGCCTGCCGCTCGGGTGACGCTCGTCGCCCGTCAGATCGCGCCCGCGCATCCGCGTGGGCCTCCCGCCTGGCAGCCCGCTGTGGTTGCCTGAAGCATCTGCATCCTTGCCGGGACGTGAACACCGTCCCGGGCGTGCCTTGATCGCTTGTCTGTCGTTTGGTCGGACTCCGGATTCGCAAGCGCGAAACGGATCGTCTGCAGGCTGTCGCCATTCTCGCTCGCATTGCTTCCATCCATTCTCATCCTTCCAAGGAAAGGAGCTTTTTTATGAAACGTTTCGTCAAGACCCCCGTCTACGCCGGCTTGCTGCTGGCCTGCGCCTTCGGCCTGGCCGCCTGCGGCAGTGATGACGACAACAACACCGCCACCAACAACAGCGGCACGACGGGTGGCACCTGGCAGACCGGCGCCACGGGTGACGTGAGCATCAAGTTTGCCGCCTACAACGGCACCGAGAAGATCGATTGCAACAGCACGACGAAGCTGGGCACGAAGCAGCGTGCCGTGCAGATCGAGGATTTTCGCTTCTACATCTCCAACGTCAGCCTGATCAAGGCCGACGGCACCCGCGAGCCCCTCAAGCTCAAGCAGGCCAACGACTACAACTACACCAGCAACGACGGCAAGAACACCGTCAGCCTGATCGACCTGGAGCAGAAGGGCGTGGGTGAGTGCGATGGTTCCGCCGCCACCAATGCCGTCATCGAAGGCACGGTGCCGGCGGGCAGCTATACCGGCGTGGAAATGACGCTGGGTGTGCCCTTCGAGCTGAACCACCTGAACGCGGCTGACGCGACCACGCCGCGCGTGCTGCAGAACGCCGTGCATCCGTCCATGTCCTGGAACTGGCGCGGTGGTCGCAAGTTCACCAACATCCAGTTTGACCAGAACGAGAACGTCGATCCCTCGCCCTGGGAGTCGGCCGAGGTGAAGGACGGCAAGGCTGAAGAGGGTTCCGTGCGCCTGCACCTGGGTTCCACCGGCTGCGTGGGCAACCCGGCCGAAGGCACGCCGATCTCCAGCTGCAAGGCCCCCAACCGGGTCACCGTCACGCTGGCAGGCTTCAACCCCGCCAGCCAGGTTGTGGCCTTCGATGCCGGCGCGCTGTTCAACTATGACATCTCCAGCAAGGCTGAAGGCGCTGGCGGCTGCATGTCCGGTGCGACCGATGCAGCCTGCGCCAAGCCCTTCGAGGCTCTGGCGCTCGACTGGAAAGTCGATGGCAGCGGCACCGGCGTGGCCGTGGTCGGCAAGACGCAGAAGGTGCTGAAGGCCGTCACGCCCTGAGCGTCGCTGTAACTTCATGCGGGCATGCTCGCCCGGTGGGGGCATGCCGCATGAGGAAAAAGGGGAAGCGAAGTGGGTCGCTTCCCCTGTCCGGGCTGCCTGCGGGGTGGCCCGTGTCACTGCAGGAGGTCTCTCATGAATTCTCTGCCCGTCCGTTTGCCATTGCATGACGGTCGCCGATGTCGGCGTGAGGTGTCCCGACGTGCAGCGGGTGCCATGCTGGTGCTGCTGCTGAGCTGCGGGGGATGTGGAGGAGGAAGTTCCTCGAACAGCGGCACGACACAGGATGCAGGTGCGAGTCAGGGGAAGGTGGCCACGCCCACCGTGCTGAACTGGACCTATCCGGCCTACAGCCCGCCTGACGCCTGGGAGTGGAAGCTTCCTTCGCACATGCCGGCACCTCGCGTGCCGGCTGACAACCCCATGAATACTGCCAAGGTGGCGCTGGGGCGCTACCTGTTCCATGAGCGGCGCCTGTCGGGCGACGGCACCATGTCGTGTGCCTCGTGTCACGAACAGGCGCGTGCCTTTGCCGACGGCAAGGACCGTCCGCGCGGCATCACCCACGTGCAGCATCCTCGCAATTCTATGGGGCTGGGCAACGTGGCCTGGCATGCCACACAGACCTGGTCCAATCCGGTGCTGATGTCGCTGGAGGCCCAGATCCCGAACCCCGTGTTCGGTACCGAGCCCGTGGAGATGGGCGTGAATGACAGTTCCGTGCAGGAGGTGCTGAAGCGCCTGGCCAGTGCCAGGGACGTGGATTATCCAGCACGCTTTCGGCAGGCGTTTCCCGATGCCAAGGGCGACCCGCTGACCTGGGAGAACATCTTCAAGGCCATCAGCGCCTTCGAGCGCACGATGGTCACAGCCGACAGCCGCTATGACCGCTACCTGCAGGGCAAGGCCACGCTGTCGGAGCAGGAATTGCGTGGCCGGCAGCTGTTCGAGAAGGCCGAATGCACGCAGTGCCATCAACCCCCCAATTTCGATGACCAGTTCGTCAGCGTCGAGACCACGACGCTGAAGGTCCGGTATCACAACATCGGGCTCTATAACCTGAATGGTCGGGGCGACTACCCGGCCGACAACACCGGCGCCGAGGAAATCACCGCCAATCCGGCCGACATGGGGGCTTTCCGGGTGCCCAGCCTGCGCAACGTGGCCGTGACTGAACCCTACATGCACGATGGTTCGGTGGCTACGCTCGAAGAGGCGGTGGCCATCATGGCCGGAGGTGGACGCAACATCACCAGCGGCCCGCGGGCCGGCGACGGACGCGCCAATCCGCACAAGAGTCCGCTCGTCCGAGACCGGAGCCTGTCGGCGCAGGACCGTGCAGACATTGTGGCTTTCCTGAAGACGCTGACGGATGAAACGTTCCTGAGCGATCCGGCATTCTCCGATCCTTTCCGGAAAGACGCCGCATCCCGCCCATGAAAGGACAGACGAGGAGTCAACCGATGACGATGAACAAGAAGAAATCTGCCAGACGAAGGGGCGATGCGGGCCGCAGGTTTTCCATGGCCCGGGTGCCCGGCATGCTGGCCACGGCGCTGGGCGTGCTGGCACTGCCGGCCTGGGCGCAGGACGCCGGGCAGGCGGGCGACACGACCCAGGCCCAGGACGAAACCGTGCAGTTGCCGCAGGTGCGCGTTCGTGCGCTGCGTCTTTTCGAGGTGCAGCCCCCCAACATGTCGCTGCCCGGATCGGGCGTGACGGATTCGGGCAAGATCTCGCGCCGTCGTGCCACCACGCCGGACACCACGGGCCTGCTGAAGGACATGCCCGGCGTGGACGTGCAGGGGGCGGGCGGCGTGTCGGGATTGCCGGTGATCCACGGCCTGGCCGACGAACGGCTGCGCCTGACAGTGGATGACATGGACCTGATGGCGGCCTGTGCCAACCACATGAACCCCGCGCTGTCCTACATCGACCCGGCCAAGGTGGAGAGCATCCGTGTCTACGCCGGCATCTCGCCGGTCAGCGCAGGGGGCGACAGCATTGGCGGCAGCATCCAGGTGGAGTCTGCACCGCCAAGCTTTGCCGATCCCGATGGCAAGCCCCTGTCGGGGGGCCACGTGGGTGCGCATTACCGCAGCAATGGCCATGGGGTGGATGTCAGCCTGGGCACGCACTACGCCACGGAGCGGCTGCATCTGGAGTATGAAGGCTCCTACGCGCGGGCACGCAACTATCGGGCAGGCAAGGACTTCAAACCGGCCGAAACCGGCCGCGAACAAGGGCGTGTGCTGCCGGGCGACGAAGTGGGCTCCAGCGGCTTCCGGGTGCAGAACCACCGGATGGCGGCGGCCTGGCGCAGTGGCATGCACCTGCTGGAGACCGATTTCAGCTGGCAGAACATGCCTTTCCAGGGATTCCCGAACCAGCGCATGGACATGACCGAGAACCGCGCCACGCTGGCCGGCCTGCGCTATCGGGGGCAGTTCTCCTGGGGTGACCTGAAGGTGCGTCTGTGGAACCAGCGCATCCGCCACCGCATGGACATGGGTGAGGACCGCTACAGCTACGGCACCGGCATGCCCATGCGCACCCGTGCCAGTACCGATGGCGCCACGGCCCAGGCCAGCTGGATGCTGAACGAACGGGATACCGTGCGCCTGGGGCTGGAGGCCCTGTACTACCAGCTGTACGACTGGTGGCCGCCGGTCGGGACCAGTGGTGGGATGGCGCCGAACGATTTCTGGAACATCGACGACGGGCGTCGCAACCGGCTGAGCGCCTATGCCGAATGGGAGCGCAGCTGGGATGCACGCTGGAGCAGCGTCATCGGGCTGCGGCACACGCAGGTGCGTACCGATGCCGGTCCGGTGCGAGGCTACAACGGCCTGCCCACCTGGTCGGATGATGCGTCGGCCTTCAATTCGATCAGTCGCCGGCGGCATGACCGTCACTGGGACTTCAGTGCGCTGGCCAGCTATGAACCGGCCAAGGGCCATCGCTACGAGATGGGCGTGGCTCGCAAGACCCGTTCGCCCAGCCTGTATGAGCGCTATCCATGGTCCACCAACACCATGGCCGCAGGCATGAACAACTTCCTGGGTGATGGCAACGGCTATCTGGGCAATCCGGACCTGAAGCCGGAAGTGGCCCACACGCTGAGTGTCAGTGGCAACTGGCATCATCCCGAGGACGAGCAGCGCTGGGGGCTGACGGTGAGCGCGCACCTGACCCGCATCTCGGACTACGTGGATGCCGAGCGCTGCTCGGCCAGCCAGTGCCGAAGCGGCAACACCTCGGCCGACAACGAGTTCGTGCTGCTGCGCTACGTGAACCAGGATGCACGCCTGCTGGGTACCGACGTGTCCGGTCACTGGCTGCTGGCCCAGAGTCCGCATGCCGGCAGCCTCACGCTGAGCGGCAAGCTGGCCTGGCTGCATGGCAAGAATCTGGATACCGGCGGTGGTCTCTACAACACCATGCCGGCCAATCTCCGGATGGGGCTGGAGCATCGGCGCACCGTGGGTGAGGGCGAATGGAGCGGCACGCTGGAATGGGAAGGTGTGCGTTCCAAGACGCGGCGCTCTGCCGTGCGCAACGAGATCCGCACGGCCGGCTATGGTCTGCTGCATCTGCGCACGCGCTACGAGATCGGCCAGCTGGGCATCGATCTGGGCATCGAGAACCTGCTGGACCGTGGCTATGCGCTGCCGCTGGGAGGGGCTTACGTAGGCCAGGGCAGTTCGATGATGCTCAACACCGTGCCGTGGGGCGTGGCGGTGCCCGGACATGGGCGTTCCGTCTACGTCGGTTTCAACTACAAGTTCTGAGGGACAGACATGACGGATTCATATCGTTCCGGTGGCAGCACCCGGACAGTGCATGACGATGGTATCGGCGTGTCTGCGGGGCCGTGCTTGGTAAACCATGAAACCGGAAGCCGGCCGAATGGCTTCACGGTCGGCACGTTCTCCCTGGCTGGGGCTTCCGTGGTGATGCTGGCCGTGCTGGCCGCCTGCGGGGGCGCAGAAGGGCCTGGCGGAGAGCGGGGGCCGGTCATCGGCTCGCGTCCGCAATCCTTGCAGTTTGCTGAAGCGCCTGCCCTGCAGCCTGGCGGGACGGCCAAGGTGTCGGCTACGGCCAGCTCGGGTCTGGCCGTGCGCTACAACAGCTCGACCACCGGCATCTGCACGGTGGATGCCGACAGCGGGGAGGTGACAGCACGTGCCGCAGGCAATTGCGTCATCGCGGCCAGCCAGGCGGGCGACACCACCTGGGCGTCTGCCAGCGCACAGCAGCAGATCACCGTGCAATCTAACGTACAGTTTGGCACCGTACCATCGATGACTGTGGGGGACAGCGCCACCGTCACAGTCTCGGCCAGCAGCGATCGGCCGATGCGTTACAGCAGCCTGACCGAAACCGTGTGCCGTGCCGATGCCGACAGTGGCCTGGTGACGGCGCTGGCGGCTGGGACCTGCACCGTGGCAGCCGAGCCGCGTGATGCGGCCTCGGGCCAGACGGGGACGCGCCTGACGCAGAGCTTCGAGATTGCCGCAGCCGGTGCCGTGACAGTGCCTGTGGCGCCTGAAAAGGTGACGGCCCGTCGGGGGACGCAGGACGGCACCGTGCTGGTGACGGCCGGCCATGTCCGGGGCGGTGGCGCGGTGGTGTCGGGCTATACCGTGACATCGGTGCCGGCTGGCATCACGGTGCAGGCGCAGTCCCTGCCTGTGACGGTTCCATGTCCGGCCAGTGGCTGCACGGGGCATGCCTTTGCGCTGTCCGTCACCAATGCGGCAGGCACGGGCCCCGCTTCGGAACCGGCTGATGTCATCAGTCGCTACACGGTAGTGGCGAAGTTCCGTGAACCCGACTATGCGCATGACATGACCGAGTTCCACGGCAGCTTCCGCTACAACGCCACCCGCATGACCGTTTCCGACCTGTCGGGTGAGCTGAGCGAGGTGATGGCCGGTAACAACCAGCCGAACCAGCCCTGGCCGGATGGCATGCCGCTGCTGTCGCTTCGGCATCAGCTCTCCAGCATCGCCGCTCCGGCGGGTGATGGCCTGTTGGTGACCAGCTTCCTGCTGGAGCATACCAACACGCTGTCGGGTGATCCGCGTGATGCCGGTACCGATGGCTGGACGCCTGGCACCGGAGGTTGGAAATACTGGGGCTACCACCACGGTGAGCGTCGGGCCAGCAATCCGGGCAACGCCTATGCCCGCATCTTCGTGAACACGAAGGATCCGCTGCTGCCGCTGACGCAGGCGCAGATCGACATGCTGGCCTATGCCGACTGCCATGCCGAAGGCATGATGGGCGACGACTGCATGACGGGCACCTCGGTGGCCGGCTACGGCACGCGCGGTTCCATGCGCGGCTATCCGGTATCGCAGGAAGTGAAGCTGGCCGATACGCCGTGACATCCGGTGCGCGGCTTCGGCCGCGCCTTCGGTGGCACGATTGATGACCGTCCGGTCATAAACCCCGCACGGATGCAGGCCCTTGGCTATGGGCCGGTCACGGATGGGGTACCTTGGCAGGAAAGGCGTCGGCGATCCCGGTGCCATCCGGCCTGCCTGCTGATGGGGCAGGGACTGTCATTCACAACGAGAAGGAGCGCGACAATGGAACACGTACTGGCAACCCTGTTCGAGGTACCCAGCGAGGCCTACCAGGCCTTCGTGGAGCTGAAGGCCTTCCCGCAGAATGACGACACGCGCATTGCCCAGGCGGCGCTGGTGAAGAAGGAGAATGGTGTCATCACGCCGGTGGATGCCTTCGATCCGCTGCAGCAGGTGGGCGATGCCACCATCACCGGCACGCTGATCGGCTCGGTGCTGGGCATTCTGGGCGGCCCGCTGGGCATGCTTTTTGGCGCTGGCGTCGGGGCCTGGGTGGGTAGCACCGGCAGCACCGATCAGGCACTGGCACAGGCCACGCTGGTCGAGACGGTCGCGGCCAAGCTCAACGACGGCGATGTGGCGATCATTGCGCTGGTGCAGGAAAAGTCCGAGGCACCGCTGGACCAGTTCTTCGGCAGATTCAAGTCGCTGGTGGTGCGCTGGGACGCATCCACCATCCAACAGCAGATGGAGGATGCGCTGGAGGTTCAGGCTGACCTGCATGCCCGTGCGGCCGCCGAGCTGAAGGCGCGGCACACCAAGGCGCGCAAGGAAAAGCTGGAAGAGTTCGCGCAGTCCATCCGGCAGAAGTTCGAGGAGCTGGCGCAGAAGTTCAAGTAAGCGGCTGCGAACCGAGCCCGGCGGGTTTTCCGGCGGGGCAGGGGCTGCTTTCGTTCAAGGGCTGTCTCATTCACCCAGGTGCGGGTGGGCGAGGCGGCCCTGTTCGTTTTTTTTGGGGGCTCTGCCCCTTGGCCACGGTCTACGCCTGTCAGGGGCCTGGAGACATCGGCGTGAGGGCTGTTCAGGTATCACGGTGCTGTCCGTGGGCAGCGAGGGCTGTGCGGAGCCCCCGCGGCGTCTTCCGTGGGCTCGTCCGGCGTGCTCGATTATCCGGATCAATCCATTTCATAAAAGAATTAAATAATCATTCTCGCTATCGCTTTTCTTGTCATGCCGTTCAGGGGCGAATGGCTGCCGACTGGCGGATGATGCGGGTTTTCAGGGGATATAGGGGAAAACCATTTGCCGTGCATGCTACGCGTTGGTGCAGTGCGGCGAGTACAATTTCAGCACTTGCAGAAATAACAGGGCTGCAGGCTGGTCCAGGCCTCGGGCGCTCCCGAGGCAGGGCGCAACCGCCCGGAAAGCCCCGGACATGGCGCACGGTGCGCCATTCGGGCTCCCGGCGGGTGACGACTCCTGTCTGGTCGGGCCAGGGCGATTTCCTGCTGTACGGGGCCATCGTGCGCCCCGGTTCCGTCGACCGGGCGGACAGCAGTTGCCGCAGGTGGGGTGCTCTCCGGACCTGGACAGGGCGGAGCATGGCGCCTCGGCTTGCGCGGAATCGTCCCCATATACCCGTTACGGATCGATGATGGCCTTAGGAGAAGTCCATGCTGAATGAGTATCGCCAACATGTTGCCGAGCGCGCGGCGCTGGGCATTCCTCCCCTGGCACTGGATGCCAAACAGACTGCCGAGCTGATCGAGCTGATCAAGAATCCGCCTGCCGGCGAAGAAGAATTCCTGATGGATCTGCTCACCTACCGGGTGCCGCCGGGGGTGGACGATGCCGCCAAGGTCAAGGCCAGCTTCCTGGCCGCCGTTGCCCATGGTGACATCAAGGTTGGGCTGATCTGTAGAACCAAGGCCACCGAGCTGCTGGGCACGATGCTCGGGGGCTATAACGTCCATCCGCTGATCGAGCTGCTGGACGATCCCGAAGTGGCCGGTGTGGCCGCCAACGCCCTGAAGAAGATGCTGCTGATGTTCGACTTCTTCAACGACGTGGCCGCCAAGGCCAAGGCCGGCAATGCCAAGGCCCAGGAAGTGATGCAGAGCTGGGCGGACGCCGAATGGTTCACCAGCCGTCCCAAGGTGCCCGAGAAGATCACCGTCACGGTCTTCAAGGTGCCCGGCGAGACCAACACCGACGACCTCTCGCCCGCGCCCGATGCCTGGAGCCGTCCGGACATCCCGCTGCACTACCTGGCCATGCTGAAGAACACCCGTCCCGACGCGGCCTTCAAGCCCGAGGAAGACGGCAAGCGCGGCCCCATCAAGTTCATCGAGGACCTGAAGAAGAAGGGTCACCTGGTGGCCTACGTGGGCGACGTGGTGGGGACCGGCTCCAGCCGGAAGTCGGCTACCAACAGCGTGATCTGGGCCACCGGCCAGGACATCCCCTACGTGCCCAACAAGCGCTTCGGCGGTGTCACGCTGGGCGGCAAGATTGCCCCCATCTTCTTCAACACGCAGGAAGACTCCGGCTCGCTGCCCATCGAGGTGGATGTCTCGAAGATGGAGATGGGCGACGTGCTCGACATCTTCCCCTACGAGGGCCGTATCGAGAAGAACGGCGAGAAGATTGCCGACTTCACCCTGAAGAGCCAGGTGCTGCTGGACGAGGTGCAGGCTGGCGGCCGCATCAACCTGATCATCGGCCGCTCGCTCACGGCCAAGGCCCGCGAGGCGCTGGGCCTGCCGGCGTCCACCGCGTTCCGCCTGCCCAAGGCACCGGTCGATACCGGCAAGGGCTTCACGCTGGCGCAGAAGATGGTCGGTCGTGCCTGTGGTCTGCCCGAGGGGCAGGGCATCCGTCCGGGCACCTACTGCGAGCCGCGCATGACGACCGTGGGCAGCCAGGACACCACCGGCCCCATGACCCGCGACGAGCTGAAGGACCTGGCCTGCCTGGGCTTCTCGGCCGACATGGTGATGCAGTCGTTCTGTCATACCGCCGCCTATCCCAAGCCGGTGGACGTGAAGACGCACCGCGAGCTGCCTGCCTTCATCAGCAACCGGGGCGGCGTGGCACTGCGTCCGGGTGACGGCGTCATCCACTCGTGGCTCAACCGCCTGCTGCTGCCCGACACCGTGGGTACCGGCGGCGACAGCCACACGCGCTTCCCGATCGGTATCAGCTTCCCGGCAGGTTCGGGTCTGGTGGCCTTCGGTGCCGCTACCGGCGTGATGCCGCTGGACATGCCGGAAAGCGTGCTGGTGCGCTTCAAGGGCGAGCTGCAGCCCGGCGTCACGCTGCGTGACCTGGTGCATGCCATTCCGCTCTACGCCATCAAGGCGGGGCTGCTCACCGTGGCCAAGGCCGGCAAGAAGAACATCTTCTCGGGCCGCATCCTGGAGATCGAGGGTCTGCCCAAGCTGAAGGTCGAGCAGGCGTTCGAGCTGTCCGACGCCTCGGCCGAGCGCTCGGCGGCGGGTTGTACGATCAAGCTCGACAAGGAGCCGATCATCGAGTACCTCAAGTCGAACATCGTTCTGATGAAGAACATGATCGCCGATGGGTACCAGGACGCCAAGACGCTGGCACGCCGCATCGAGAAGGTCGAGCAGTGGCTGGCCAATCCGCAGCTGCTGGAAGCGGACGCCGACGCCGAATACGCGGCCGTGATCGAGATCGACATGAACGAGATCAAGGAGCCCATCGTCTGCTGCCCGAACGACCCGGACGACGCCAAGCTGCTGTCCGACGTGGCCGGCACCAAGATCGACGAGGCGTTCATCGGTTCGTGCATGACCAACATCGGTCACTTCCGTGCGGCAGCCCGCCTGCTGGGCGGCCAGCGTGACATCCCCGTCAAGCTGTGGGTGGCACCGCCTACCAAGATGGACCAGAACGAGCTGATCAAGGAAGGTCACTACGCTGCCTTCGGTACCGCGGGCGCGCGTACCGAGATGCCGGGCTGCTCGCTGTGCATGGGCAACCAGGCCCAGGTGCGCGAAGGGGCCACCGTCATTTCCACCAGCACCCGCAACTTCCCCAACCGGCTGGGCAAGAACACCAACGTGTTCCTGGGCTCTGCCGAGCTGGCGGCCATTGCGTCGCGTCTGGGCAAGCTGCCCACGCCGCAGGAGTACCTGAAGGAAATGGGCGTGGTGGATTCCGACAAGGAGAGCATCTACCGCTACATGAACTTCGACCAGATTCCCGAGTACGTGGAAGTGGCGCAGGGGCAGCAG
Source organism: uncultured Lautropia sp. (assembly GCA_938046755.1). Taxonomy (GTDB): domain Bacteria; phylum Pseudomonadota; class Gammaproteobacteria; order Burkholderiales; family Burkholderiaceae_E; genus Lautropia. Next base: position 36,063 of record CALIXC010000205.1, read on the forward strand.
AACGCGCTGGAACAGCATCCCTGAGATGCCTACCCGGTGCGTGGCAGGGGTCCGGCGTTATGCTGGGGCCTGACGGCGAACCGGGCACCTTGCAGCCGTTGATGCAAGAAGAACGGCCTCCCTCGGGAGGCCGTTTTGCTGTTCAGGCACCGGGTTCAGGTACTGGCACCTGGTTCTGGACCAAGGGTCAGGAGCCAGAGTTCAGAAGCCAGGGCTCAGGTGCCGGAGTTCAGGCACCGGGTTCAGGCGCCTGGGGGCGGGTACCTGGGGTCGCGTGCCTGGGGTCGAGTACCTGGCCGGCGCCTGGATGGCAGGACATCACGCAGAGGACCAGGGCCGGATCTGCACCAGCTCGTCGTCATCGGCATGGTCAATGAGGATGGCGCGAACACGCTCCTGCCACACTTCCCCGAAGCGCTGCATTTCGGCCGGGGTGGCATAGCCGCTGACCGCCTTGGGCAGCAGCGCCTGCATGTCGGGGTGGAAGGGGATGATGCCGGCATTCAGTTCCACCTGCACGGCCGCGCCGGTGTCGCGGCGCTTCAGCACCAGCATGCCGTCGATGGATGCAGCACCGTACTGCAGCAGATCCTGCCGCTTGAAGCGGTGCGCCGGGCCAATGCCGTGGAAGCCCGTCTCGGCGGCGGCGCCCGTCAGCAGCGTGGCGATGGAAGCAATCACGCCGGTGGTGCCTTCGTGGCGCTCGTCACGCATCAGCACGTCGATGTTGCCGCGCTCGGGAATGTCGTCACCGTACAGGGCCTTCAGGCCGCGGATGACCATCAGCCAGCTGCCGGCCACGGTGGGGCAGGAGTGGCCGGCCAGCCGCACGGCATCCAGGTAGCGATAGGTGAGGATGCCGTCGCGCGTGGCGCCCAGGAAGCGGGCCAGACCGTCCTGCACCGTCAGCGTGGGCGCCTGGTCGAAGAAGGCCGGGTAGCCTGCCGGTGTGAAGGCCAGTGGGTTGGAAGCTGGCGCCAGGTGGCCGTTGGTCTGGGAAGGCTGCCCCGGCCGGAAGGCGGGGGCATCAAGGGGAGCAGTCGGAGTCAGGGTAGCGGGCATCGTTTCATCTCTTGGAAGCAGGGCCGTCATGGGCTGCCTATAGAGATAACACGCGATGCCGGACGCAGACTTGACAACCGGCAATTGCCGGGGCGGATGCCCTGCCATCCATGTGGGCGACGACAGAGAACAGCAGGGCGTTGCAGGCAAAAAAAGGGTGTCTTGCAACACCCTTGAAAAGTGAGTGTCCCCGCAACAGGGCGGACGACACGGACGGAGATTGATTGCGCGCCTGTCAGGAGCAGGTCCGCGGGATGGGACGGGGCTGCATGGTCCGATGCGCACCTTCAGCGGGCAGAGGGTGCTTGTCTCTGGATCATGAGCGGATGAAAGGGCACTGCCGTGAGATCTTCCGGATGTCTTTGCTTGTAACGTCTGCGAAAACGTCCGGAGCGTCCGTCATTCCCGGATTGCTTCTGGTCGGGTTGCGGCAGTAAGTCTATCAATTGTGATAATTATTATCAATATGTAGGTATGAAAAAAGCCTTCATGGGGAAGGCTCTGGGTGACTCATAGTTCAGGCAGATCCGACAGACTCTGCAGGGTCGGCATGCCCGCGTTGTCCCGGGCATGCCGGCCGGCCGTTTGGATGTTGCGTATACGGCCGGAGGTCTTGAACGCTGGCTTACGGCTTG
>CALIXC010000206.1 GCA_938046755.1 uncultured Lautropia sp.
GTGGCGGGAAGGCCTCATCGCCAGCGTGCAGGCAAACGATGCGAGTTACGCCCTGCTGTGGTTCCTGGTGGCCGGGTTTGCGTTGATGCTCATCGGCACCACCTTCTGGCAGCTGGCCAATGCGGGGCAGCTGGGCTGGCCGCCCATCCTGGGGCTGTGCCTGCTGGCGGCTACCATCTGCATCGTTTATCCCAAACCCGGCCCCTTCCTGCTGCTGGCTATTGCCGGTGCGCTTGTCGTGGCGCAGTTGATTTCCCCGAACACAGCGCAGGGATCATGAGAAGCAAGAGCCAGATCATCAGCCACACCGACCTGGCCATGGTGCGCAAGTTCAAGGAGTGGGTGTTCAACGTATAAGGGACGTGACCATGGCAGGCCCTTGCCTGTCCCTCTCACATCGACGACGACAGCTTCGGTCAGTCCGCAAGGCGGATGACCTTGCGGTACGGGTACGGACCAGTGCGTCCCGCTGGTTCACCGCCCGGGCCCACAGGTGCCCGGGCTGGGCACTGAACCGGTCCGCGATGAGATCGATCAGGGACAGCCTGTCCATCTCACCTCCGCCAGCATTTCGTCATGGAAGGCTTTCAATCGGTCATGACGCTGCATCGCCAACTTCTGGCCAGCCCTGGTCTTGAAACCTTGCGCCAGCTGAAGGAGCTTCCGGGGAAAGTGGTCCAACGCATACCGCCGATCATCAAGCGGCCGATTCTCGCCACCCGGATCAGCCGGATCGTACAGTGACGAGCCCATCCGGCCCGCCGTGTAGAAACAGCGGGCCACCCCCATGAACCCCAGTGCGTCCAGCCGGTCCGCGTCCTGCAGGATGCGGGCTTCCAGCGTATCAGGCTCAATGCCCGCCGAGAAGCTGTGCGCCTCGATGGCATGCGCCACGGCCTGTCGCCGGTCCGTGGGCCAACGTAGCCCCGTCAGCAAGGAGATGGCCTTTTCAGCCGCCAGGCGCGAGGCCTGGTTGCGCAACGGAGAATTCTTCTCCACGGCCACACAATCATGCAGCAGGACCGCTGCCGCCAGGATCTCCGTATCTCCACCTTCCGCCGTCACGATGGCCTGCACGTTGCCCCAGACTCGATCCAGATGCGCCAGATCGTGGGATCCATCATCGTTTCCTGGCGGAAAGGCATGCGGCAGCAGCGTTTCTGCCAGCTGTCGATGCCTGCCAAAGCGATCGATGAACCAGTTCATGAGCGTTTCTCTATGCGGTCTGACATGCCCGTAAAGAGCAAAGTCGTGACGTGAGAGGAAGGCCTGGTCAGTTCCTTATCAGACACCCTGCCTCCTCCATCGCCTTCTTCAGCCTGGCATTGGGCCGGAACGGCCGCCCCAACGCATCCAGGAAACGGCGAGACGCCTCCGACGACAGAACGACCACAGTTTCCGCCGCCGGCGAGGTCTCGATTCCGCACAGGAAAGCTTCCCGCTCACCGGGCGCCTTCCACCACAGGGAAGTACGTCCATTCAGGTGATCCCTGTCTTTCACGATCCCCCCTCTTCCCGCGCCGCCCCACGCCGCATCCACGCCACCACCACGCCCAGCACGATGGCCACGGCCGCAAACGGCAGCCATTCCAGCGAATAGGCCTTCAGCGGCAGGTGCTGCGAGAAGTCCGTGCCGGCCACCGACAGGATGGACACGACCATGACCAAGCCGACGGCCAGGCGCTGGGCCAGCAGCGGCAAGGGGGTGACGAAGGATTCGATCAGCATGATGAGCAGCAGCGTCATCACGACCGGGTACAGCACCATCAGCACCGGCACGGACTTGTCGATGACAGCGCTCAGGCCCTGGTTGGCCAGCAGGAAGCCGATGAGCGTGCAGATCACGGCATAGGTGACATAGCTGATGCGCGGGAAGATGTCGTTGAAGAACTCGGACACGGCGGTCACGAGGCCCACCGACGTGGTCAGGCAGGCCAGCGTGACGATGAGGCCGAACAGCACGCGGCCGAATTCGCCGAAGGTACTGTAGGCGGCGGTGGTGAGCAGATAGGTCCCCACGTCCTGGCCCCGCTCCTTCAGATCGGCAAGGATGGTGGGATCCACGGGCAGGCGGTTGCTGAACCAGCCCAGGCCCACATAGATGAAGGCCAGCGCTGTAGCTGCCACAACACCAGCCAGCGTGGTCTGCACGATGAGCTGGCGCCGCTGGGCCGGGGTGATGACGGCTTCATGCAGGGCAGCCACGCTGCCATCACCCTGCCCGCCCTTGGCCAGCATGCGGGCCCGGATGGCGGTGATGACGATGACCGAGAACGCGACCGAGGCCAGCACGTCCATGGTGAGGTAGCCGTTGACGAAGCCGTTCAGATAGGCGGCAGCGTCGGTGGACTGGACATCCGTCAGCGTCGGCGGACGGCCCCACAGCCACCAGGCCGCCTTGCCGATGAGCGCGAGGATGCACACCAGCAGCACCGGTGTGAGCACGGCGCCGATACGCTCGACCATCTTGGAGGGGTTGAGGCTGAGCCACAGCGTGACGCCGTAATAGACCAGGCTGAAGATCAGCAGCGAGGTGCTGCCCGGCTCACCCAGGAAGGGCACCACGGCCATTTCATACGAGGTGGCGCCCGTCCGGGGGATAGCGAAGAAGGGCCCGATGGTGAGGTAGACGACCGCCAGGAACAGCAGCGAGAACCACGGGAGAATGCGGTCGAGCGCGGTGCGGTAGCCGTCCTGATAATAGGCGCTGACGATGATGCCCAGCAGCGGTAGGCCCACACCGGTGGAAACGAAGCCCAGCAACGCAGGCCAGAATGTCTGGCCGCTTTCCAGGCCCAGTGCAGGCGGGAAGATGAGGTTGCCGGCGCCAAAGAAGATGGCGAACAGCATGAAGCCAATGACGAAAGTATTCTTGTTCACGGTTCTGAGTGATGAGTAGTCGGCCGCGGACCAGCCGATCAGGCCCCCGTGCAGACACAGGCGCCGGATTGGAAACCCGGGCCGCCTTGTTTCCTCGCGGCCGCAGGCAGGATAACATCCGCTATCTTTACTCGACCACCAGTATTCTGGCAGCCCCCTTTTCTATCGTGTGGAGGTCCCCATGGACGCCAAGGAATTCATTCACCAGACCGTTACCGAGCACCCCGTCGTCCTGTTCATGAAGGGCACGGCCCAGTTTCCCCAGTGTGGTTTCTCCGGCAAGGCCATCCAGGTGCTGAAGAACGCCGGCATCAAGCAGCTGGTCACCATCAACGTGCTGGAAGACGCCGAGGTCCGCCAGGCCGTCAAGGACTATTCCAACTGGCCCACCATCCCGCAGCTCTACATCAATGGCGAGTTCATCGGCGGCGTAGACATCATGGCCGAGATGGCCGAGTCGGGCGAGCTGCAGAAGCTGATCCCGGAAGCCAACAAGGCCGCCTGAAGGGTGCCCGGCACCGACCGGGCCTCCCCTTCCCTCTTGCGCATCCCTGCGCCTTCCCGGTCGTCGGGCCTGTCCAGGTGGCAGGGACGACAAGACACCATGAAGGCGACCGCGCACCCAGGGCGGCATGGCTGCCCCGCCAACGCCAGGATGGCGCTTCTGTCAGACCGACGCCCGCTTCTCCCTGTTCAGGCCAGCCCGGTCGTCTCGTCCAGCCCCAAGTGGATGTTCATGGCCTGCACGGCCGCCCCGCTGGCCCCCTTGCCCAGGTTGTCGATACGTGCCACCAGCATGCACTGATCGTCATTGCCAAAGACAAAAAGATCGGCGCGGTTGGTGTCGTTGCTCCCCTGCATGTCAAAGAGGCCGCCTTCGGGTGCCGCATCCAGCGCTGCCACCTGCACGAAGCGTTCACCCGCATAGCGAGCCGCCAGCACGGCATGAATGGCCGCCCGCTTCACGTCCACCTTGCCCGCCGCGCGAATCCGCGCCAGATCCAATGGCACGGACACCGCCAGCCCCTTGTAGTACGGTGCCACCACGGGCAGGAACACGGGCGCCTGCGCCAGGCGGGCATAACGCATCATCTCGGGCAGGTGTTTGTGGGTGAGTCCCAGCGCATAGGGACGCGGGGCCAGCAGCTTGCGGGCCTCTTCCACCGACGTCTCCGCCTCGACAGTCGTGCCGCCTTCGGTGGCCGAAGCACCGCACCCGTCATCGGTCATCCCCAAGGCTGCCAGCGCTGCCCGGTACTGGGCAATCATCTTCTTGCCGCCCCCCGAATAGCCCGTGTGCGAGGTGGCCGACAACGAATGTTCGGCCGGCAGCAACCCGGCATCCACCAGCGGCCGCACGGCCAGAATGAAGGCCGTGGCATGGCAGCCGGGGTTGGCCAGGCGCTTGCTGTCACGGATGCGCTGGCGCTGCCCCGGGTCCAGCTCGGGCAGGCCATAGGTCCAAGCCGGGTCCACGCGGTGGGCCGTGCTGGTGTCGATGACGCAGGTGGCAGGATTGTCGACCAACGCCACCGATTCGCGCGCGGCTGCATCAGGCAGGCACAGGAAGGCCACGTCGGCCGTGTTCAGCAGCCGTGCCCGCTCGGCCGGGTCCTTGCGCAGCGCCGGGTCAATGCGCAGCACCGTGACATCGCTGCGCCGGCGCAGATACTCATCAATCTGCAGACCGGTCGTTCCTTCCTGTCCATCTACAAAGACCTTGTAAACACTCATCTTTTCATCATTCCTGGGTCATGCCATGTGGCCCGGCACTGATCGGAAGCAGGCAGCTTGCTGGCGCCGGACCAGAAGTGACGCCAGATGCATCGCACCGGGCACATCATGTCCCGGGCTCCGGGCGGGTGTCGCCCCGGCCGACGCGGGGTCCCGATAGTGTGTCACAACCGGGGCCTGTCCCGGCGTGGGCAGTCCCAGGCGAAGCCTGGCCTTTGCCGAGCGGGGCTTTTCTTTCCTGAAGCGCGGCCAGGCCTTTACCGATCGAGGGCTTGCCTTTGCCAGGCAGGGGCCTGTCTTCCTGAGCGTGCCTCGTCCGTGACCTAGACGCCTGCAGCCGATTTGCATCCCGATGCGCGGCGCTGCACACTCACCCCTTCCTTCAATCTTCCTTCTCTCTCATGCCGCGTCGTCTCATCATCGCTATCACCGGTGCCAGTGGCGCCATCCTGGGCGTGCGCTTGCTGGAGTACCTGCGCCTGCAGCCCAACATCGAGACGCACCTGCTGGTCTCTTCGGCCGGCTGGCAGACCGTGGTGACGGAGCTGGACCGCAGCCGGGCCGAGGTGGAGGCGCTGGCCGACCATGTACACCCGGTCAAGGACATCGGCGCCAGCATCGCATCGGGCTCCTTCGCCACCGAGGGAATGATCGTGGCCCCCTGTTCGATGCGCACGCTGGCGGCCATCGCCATGGGGCTGTCGGACAACCTGATCAGCCGCGCCGCCGACGTGGTGCTGAAGGAGCGCCGCCGCCTGGTGCTGCTGACGCGCGAGACACCGCTGAACCTGGCCCACCTGCGCAACATGACGGCGGTGACGGAGATGGGCGGCATCATCTGGCCGCCGGTACCGGCCTTCTACCAGCGCCCGCCCGACCTGGCCACGATGATCGACCACATGGTGGGACGGGTGCTGGACCTGTTCGACATCAAGCAGGGGCTCAACCCGCCGTGGGATCCCTCTGCCTGGCGGGTGCACCCCAGGCAGAACATCTGACGGGCAGTCGACGCCCCACTCCATCATGGGTGCCCCAGCGTCCGGCTCTTGCCTCTACGAGCCTTCATCCCCATCGCCCGGACTCCGCTTCCATCCCTGGTTACACCTCTGCCCCAGACCTTGCCACGTCCTGCCCAGACCACACAGCATTACCTGGTGAATACCACTGAGACGCATCAACGATTCACGATCAATATACCCACGATAAACCCACTCAGCTTATACCAGTATTCATAATAATCATCAACCCACAAAAAAACATAGCAATAAAATACTATAGAAAGCATTCAAAAGCCATGATGAGCATCAGGGTACGCCATGAGCGTGTTAATCTGAGCTCGCCAAAAGCATTCGTGGGAGCAGGCGTCGTCGCGGTATAGGCTGTCGCTCATTCATTTCATGAATGGGAATTCATAGCCCCATCCATCCACCCAATTCGGAAACAGGGCGTTGATGCGTTCGGACGGGACGAGGCCGCACGGCTCGATACACAGGAAAGCATGTGCAGCCAAGCCTGCTGGAAAGGCCTGCCCCCGGAAAGCAGTCCACCCGATCCGCGGAGCTGTTTGCGTGTTCAAACTCAAGGAAGGAAGCAAGACCATGAGAAAAAGTGCCCAATCCCTTTTCCTGGCGATGTCCGCCTTTGCGGCCCTGTCTTTTTCCGCCGCTGCCGTGGCCGAGGAAGGGGCCTACATCCAGGGCGACATCGGCCTGGGTCACCTGAAGGTCGACGACAACGAGAAGCTGCGCGTCAGCAACGTCGGCAGGAAGATCAAGGACTCGTACCACGAATCGGGCTTCATGCCGCGCCTGTCGGTCGGCTATGCCCTGGGCAACGGTCTGCGCGTGGCGGGCGACTTCACCCACTACAAGGAGATGAAGGAAAGCTACGATGCGGCCAACGGCGCCACACAGAATGCCGGCGTCAAGGCCAATGGCTTCGGTCTGTCGGCCATCTATGACTTCGACTACGGCAGCGACTTCGTTCCCTACGTGGGCGGCCGCATCGCAGCCAACAAGCTGAAATACTCGGCAGGCTACGCCGCCGCCGGCCAGCGCTTCTCGACCAGCAAGAGCAAGACCAAGGCCGGCTATGGCCTGCTGCTGGGCTTTGGCTACAAGCTGTCCAACGAGATGACGCTGGATGCCGGGTACCGCTACAACCACATGGATTCCGACCTGAACGCCCACGAGGTGTCGGTGGGCCTGCGGTACTACTTCAACTGATCCGTGACGGGTACCGGCAGTCGGCTTTCGACGCGGACTGCCGGTACCCGGTCTCGATATCACCCCTGCACGCCGCGGCCGACATCTGATCCATCGAACAGTACGCGAATGTCCCGCCATCTCCGGCGGCGGTATCTAGCGCCCTCGACTCGCCACGCTATCATGGCAGGCGTCAAGACGATTTCCAGTTCAAGAGGACGACGCCATGAGACTGATCCTGGTGTGGCTCATCAATGCCGCCGCTATCTTCCTGCTGCCCTACATCCTGGCCGCCGTGCACATCAAGGATTTCGGCACCGCCATGCTGGTCGCACTGGTCATCGGCCTGCTCAACACCTTCATCCGGCCCGTGCTCTTTGTGCTCACGCTGCCGGTCAACGTGCTCACGCTGGGGCTCTTCACGCTGGTGCTCAATGGTCTGATGTTCTGGGTCACCTCCCGCCTGGTGGACAACTTCACCATCACCGGCTTCTGGTGGGCCGTGCTGGCTGCCGTCATCTACAGCGTCATCAGCAGCTTCATCAGCCTAGTGCTGCTGGGTGAACAGCAGCGCGCCGACTGACAAGGGCCTCCCGCCCGAAGCCCCGCTCGTTCCCCGGCCTCAGCGCGCGGTACCCAGCGCCATCGTCCAGTACGAACCGTACTTGCTCTGGGCCGCGCCAGGCACCACCGCCAGCCCCACCTCCCGGATGTCGCCGCGCATCAGCGCCTTACAGTGCGACGGGCTGTCGATCCAGGCCTGCATCGCCTCGGCCAGCGACCGGAAGCCGGCCGCAATGTTCTCGTCCGCCTGCGCCCAGTCGTACTTCACCATCTCGAAGCGGTGCCAGACGAACTTGCCATCATCCCAGCCGTGGCTGAACTTGTTCGTGCGCAGCATCCATTCGGATTCCAGCAGCGCCGCATAGGCCACCTGGGCATTCCAGCGCAGCGGCGGCGCGGCCGGCAGGGCAACATCCCCGCAGGTGCGCGGCTGGGCGCGCGCCTCGTTCACCGCCTGCACCACCTGCTGCGCCAGCACGTGATAACGCGCTGCATCCGCCCGCGCCTGGGCCGCCTTGTCCTGATTCGCCTTGTCCTGGGCCGCCTTGTCTGCCGCGGCACCGGATGCCCGCGTCCAGTCGATGCGCCCCACCTCGGCACGGACCACACGGTCGGCCACCACAGGAGCAGCTGACACGGTCGTGCCGGCCACGGCTGCGCCGTGCGGCAACACCGACGCAACGAGCGAGCCCGTATCCTGAGAAGCCAGCGGCAGCCCTAGCGCCAGGTACTCGGTGCGGATCGCCGCTGCATTGCCCTGCCCCAGCGACGGCTCCAGCCCCCCATCGGGAGCATCACCCGCGCCACCGCACGCCCCCACCGTCAGGCCCAGCAGGGCCGATACGAGCACGGGCGTCGTTCCCCGGCCCCATGTCTTGCCGCCTAACACGATCCAGCCCCCCAGGTACAGGTTTCAATGGGAAGCATTGTCATGAGGCAACGTTTTCGTGTCTCCGGCGACACGTCCGGTGGTTTACGGCAACATCCGGGCGGTATTCGATGGATCGGAGGTTCTCCTCACTCTTCCGAATCGAACTTCATGTCCTGATAGCGGATGAATTGCGAGCGCTTGATGAGGCGATAGGCCAGCCAGATGCCCAGGAAGACCGGCAGGCCGATGTAGGTGGCCACCACCCCGCCCCAGTCGATGCGCTCTTTCATGAACGCCTGGTAGTTCTGCCCCAATGTGATGATGAGACACAGCACGAAGGCGAACAGCGGGCCGAACGGGAAGAACGAGGCCCGATAGGGCAGATCGGAGAGCTTGCCGCCCTGGGCCAGGTAGCCCTTGCGGAAGCGGTAGTGGCTGACCGCGATGCCCAGCCAGGCGATGAAGCCCGTCATGCCCGAGAGATTCAGCAGCCAGATGTAGATGACCTCGGCGCTAGCCAGATAGGTGGCAAAGCACAGCGCCGCCACGACGGTGGTAGCCAGCAGCGCGTAGACCGGCACGCCGCGGGTGGAGACGCGCGCGAAGATGCGCGGCGCCATGCCCCGGCAGGCCAGCGTGTAGAGCATGCGGGTGGAGGCATACATGCCGGAGTTGCCGGCCGAAAGCACCGAGGTGAGCACGACGGCGTTCATCAGCGCCGCAGCCGACAGCAGGCCGGCCCGCTCGAACACCAGCGTGAACGGGCTGACGCTAACATCGCCCACCTCATTGCGCAGCAGGCGCGGGTCGGTGTAGGGGATGAGCAGGCTGATGACCAGAATCGCCAGGATGTAGAAGAGCAGGATCCGCCAGAAGACCTGCCGCACGGCGCGCGGGATGTTGCGGCCCGGATCGGCCGATTCGCCGGCGGCGATGCCGATCAGCTCGGTCCCCTGGAAGGAGAAGCCGACGATCATCGCCACGCCGATGAGGGCTGCGAAGCCCCCCGCGAACGGCGCCTCGCCGACAGACCAGTTGGCCAGGTGCTCGGAGAAGGTATGGGCGCGCTCGCTGCCATGCAGGATGCCGACGATCATCATCAGGCCCACGGCGATGAAGATGACGACGGTGATGACCTTGATGGCGGCGAACCAGTATTCGGCCTCACCAAAGCCCTTCACCGAAATGACGTTCAGCAGGAACATGATGCCCAGGAACAGGGCACTCCAGAGCACGCCGGGCACCTCAGGCATCCAGTAGCCCATGACCAGCTGAGCCGCCACCAGGTCCACCGCAATGGTGATGGCCCAGTTGTACCAGTAGTTCCAACCCAGCGCAAAGCCGAAGCCTTCATCCACGTAACGGGCGCCATAGGTGGCAAACGAGCCGGAGACCGGCATGTAGGCAGCCAGTTCGCCCAGGCTGGTCATCAGGAAGTAGACCATCAGGCCGATGAGGCCGTAGGCCAGCAGCGCCCCGCCGGGACCGGCCTGCGAGATGGTGGCCCCCGAAGCCACGAACAGGCCCGTTCCGATGGAGCCGCCGATGGCAATCATCGACAGGTGACGCGCCTTGAGCGAGCGGCGCAGCCCGCGGCCGGACGATGGGGAGGGCGCCGGGGACTGGCCAGGCGGTGACGGCGGAGTGGCGGGTGCTGAGCGGCTCATCGGGTCTGTCTCGTGGGGGTTGGCTGCCCCGAACGCGCAGACGCGACATCAGAGGGAAGCGTGCTGCCCGACCGACCGTGTGCAGGCTGCGCTGCCCGGAACTTCCTGCCTGTAGAAGAAATGTGGTGCCGCTTGTCGGATTCGAACTGACGACCTACCGCTACAAGGGAAAATGACTTGCACCATCACTCATCCGGACGCGAGTCTACACGAAAACAATCCCCTCGCAAAAGAGCTATAGCTCCGAGGGGATAGCTCAAAAGATGTAACAAAACCGTATCATACACCCGACCGAATGAGCGCCAGGTCGTCCCGAGGCTACCGGGTGAGAGGCGGCAGGGGAGTCTGCGCCCCTATCTATGAGACACAAGCCCTGGGGCTTCCCAAGGCAGCTGCCGCTATCATCCGTATATACAGAATCGGGTTACAATGATCATGCGCCAGCGCTTCACTTGGGATCCAGCCAAAGCCGCCAGCAACCTGCGCAAGCATGGCGTTTCCTTTGAGGAGGCCGTCCACGTCTTCGCCGACCCGATGGCCGTCACACGCCAGGATCGCATCGAGAACGGTGAGCAGCGCTGGCAGACCATCGGCGCAGTCGATGGTTTCGCCCTGCTTCTGGTGGCCCACACGCTTTGGGATGACGAGGCAGGCGTCGAGGTTGTGCGCATCATCAGCGCCCGTCGGGCAGACCGAAAGGAACGGAGAATCTATGAAAACGGTTAGTGTCACCCTGGCCGACCTGCCCCCGCTCTCACCAGAGCGGACTGCCGAACTGCGCGCCCTGGCCGAGCGTCCCGACAGCGAGATCGACTACAGCGACATTCCTGCGCAAGACCCGGCAGACTGGGTTGGCGCAGAACACGGCCGCTTCTACCGCCCCCTCAAGACCCAGACGTCAATCCGCATCGACAAGGATGTGATGGCCTGGCTCAAGCGCGACGGCAAGGACTACCAGACCCGCATCAACGCCATCCTGCGCGAAGCGATGCTGCGCGACCTGCAGCAGGCCGCTGTCTCACAGCCTGCACCAGCCGCCTCCCAGGATGAGCCGGCCGCTGCTGATGTCTGAGGTGACCTTGTCGCCCAGCTGCAGCACCCAGGATGCCATGTGGCACCGGAGGGACGGGGAGACCGTGCGCCGACATGAAATGTAAACGTCGGCCAGATCACGAAAGGTGAATGGCTGTCCCCTGGTCAGGGGTAGCGAAAACGACAAAAACTGGTCCATTTGGCTCTCCGGATGCCCCGAAGGAGCAATAGTCTGAAAAAAGAAGAGCTAACGGCGTAAGTCTTTGATGCACAAAGGAAGTGGTGCCGCTTGTCGGATTCGAACTGACGACCTACCGCTTACAAGGCGGTTGCTCTACCAACTGAGCTAAAGCGGCCATGAAAACCATGACGTGCCAACGCACGCGGGGCAATTCTAGCAGGCAATGCACGTGGCCGTGCAAGGCTGCCGATGTCCTGTGCTACTTGATGCGCACCAGCCGGGGACGACCGCCGGAAGGCGGCGCGGGCGGCGGCGCATCAGGCGGGCCATCCGTTGTCGGCGCACCGGGAACCGGCGCACGTGTGCCGACCGGCGGCTGCTGCGGGCCGGGACGGGACTTGCGGCCAGTCTCCGTACCGTCTGCCCCTGACATGGCAGGCGCGCCAGCCGGGGTGGACGCTCCAGCCGGAGTGGGAGCGCCAGCCGAGGTCGGCGCGGCGGCATCGCCCTCTGCCGGGCTACCGCCTGTGGACTTGCGGCTGCGGGTAGCCTTGGGCTTGGTAGCCGCGGGAGGCGTATCGGCTGCTCCCTCATCGGTTGCCGCCGGCGTCTTGCGACGTGGGCTGTTCGTGCGGAAAGTGGGCTTGCGCCGGCTGCGTTGGGTGCTGCCGCCTTCCTCCGTCTCTGGCGCGTCCCCACCCTCAGTCGGTGCGGGGGCATCACCCACGGTCGACACGGGCGATCCGCCGGTAGAACGACTGTTGCCCTTCGCCGAGGCGCCATCCCCGGAATCATCCTTCGCTGGGTCGGCGGCCTTCGTGCCACGCCCCTCCGGCCCTTCCCCGTCCGCAGAGCGCGAGACGTCGGAAGCGTCATCTGCACCGCGTTTGGGCACAGCCTTCAGCCCTGGACGGGCCGCTCGCGCAGCACGAAAGTCCACCACATCGCCCCCGCCGGCAGGCGTTGACGCGCCACCGGCGGCATGGCCACCCTGAGACGCCCCCGGGCCTTCCTGGCCAGGGCGTGCGGGCACCACACCAGCCTCCGCCGGATCTGCTGCCGCGTCTTCCCCTGCCCTCATCGCCCCTTTGCCGGATGGATCGGCATCTGCGCCAGCTGCAGGTCCGATGTTGAAGGGCACGACGAAGCCGGTTTCACGGGCAAAGATGGCGAGGACGTTGTCGACAGGCACGACGACGTACTCAGGCACGCCGTTGAACCGTGCCTGAAACTCGATCACGTCATTGCCCATCTGCAGACCATTGGTGGCCGTTGGCGAAACGTTGAGAACGATCTCGCCGTTGCGCACGTAAGCCATGGGCAACCGCGCGCGACCACCGGCCTTCACCACCAGATGAGGCGTATAGCCGTTGTCGCAGCACCATTCGTAAATAGCGCGGATCAGGTAGGGCTTGGTGGAAATCTCGGCCATCGGGGGTCCGTCGGTGGGTGAACGATGGAGTGTGCCGATCAGGAAGGCACGACGCAGGCAAGCGACGGGAGACGATCAGCGTCGCATGACCTTTTCGGATGGGGTGAGCGCCTCGATGTAGGCAGGCCGGGAGAAGATGCGCTCGGCATACTTCATGAGCGGCGCAGCCGTCTTGGGCATCTCGATGGAGTAATGGTCCAGCCGCCACAGCAGCGGAGCCATGGCCACGTCCAGCATCGAGAACTCGTCGCCCAGCATGAAGCGGTTCTTCACAAAGATGGGGGTGAGCTGGGTGAGGCGCTCGCGGATCTGGGTGCGGGCGCGCTCCATCGTGCGGGCGGTGTCCTTGTCGTGGTCACGCCGCTCCAGCGTCTGCACATGCACGAACAGCTCACGCTCGAAGTTGAACAGGAAGAGCCGCGTGCGGGCGCGCATGACCGGGTCGGCCGGCATCAGCTGCGGATGCGGGAAGCGCTCGTCGATGTACTCGTTGATGATGTTCGATTCGTACAGGATCAGGTCCCGCTCCACCAGCACCGGCACCTGGCCATAGGGGTTCATGATCGAGATGTCTTCGGGCTTGTTGTAGAGGTCAACGTCCCGAATCTCGAAATCCATGCCTTTTTCGAACAGCACGAAACGACAACGCTGACTGAACGGGCAGGTCGTGCCGGAATAGAGCACCATCATGGGCGGGATCTCCTGAAGACACAAAAAAGGCCGGACATGATGGCCCGGCCCTGCAAGATATCATGTGGAACGCCAAAAGCCCAGAAAATTGCACATCATGAAACGCAAGAACCGGGTATGGCGCATCATCATTCAGACCATCACTTGACATCCTTCCAGTATTCGCGGTTGAGCCACCAGGTGCAGCCCACGAACAGGGCAATGAACAGCAGCACCCAGATGCCCAGGCGACCGCGGGTGGACGCCGAGGGGTCGGACATGAACTTCATGAAAGCGACCAGGTTAGCCACCTTGTCGTCGAACTCGGCCTGGGACAGCGTGCCACCTTCGGCCTTGTCCAGCGTGAAGTGGGTACCTTCATGCAGGTTGTCGCCGCTGACATTCTCGACTTTCTCGGACTTGTTGCCCTCACGGTCATAGGTGATGGTGGTCTTCGTCCAGCCCGTCACCTTGCCGGTGGCTTCGTCCGTTACGGGTGCGAGGCGCTCCTCCACGGCACCGCGCATACCCTGCCATTGCCACAGCGGGTTGGGCATGCCCACGTTCGGGAAAACGGCGTTGTTCCAGCCGGTCTCGCGCGAGGCGTCGCGGTAGTAGCTGCGCAGGTAGGTGTAGATCCAGTCAGCGCCCGAACCGGACTCGGAAGCGCGGGCACGGGCCTCGACGGAGAGGTCCGGGGGGGCCGCGCCGAACCACGCCTTGCCGTCCTCGGGGCGCATGGCGATCTTCATCAGATCACCCACGCGGCCTTCGGTGAACTGCAGACTGCCAGTGATCTGCTCTTCGGTCAGGCCGATGTCCTGCAGGCGGTTGAACCGCATCATGGACGCCGCGTGACAGTTCAGACAGTAGTTGACGAAGGTGCGGGCGCCGTCCTGCAGGGCCGGCATGTTCTGCATCTTCTCGGTGGGAAATGTGTCCAGATGCACGCTTTCCGAAGCCAGCACCGGTGCCGACATGGCACAGGCGATGACGGTGGCCACCAGGCCGAAGCGGCGACGGATATAGACGGGAATGTTCATACGTTTCTCGCTACCTGTCTGTTCAGTGGTGGGGCTTGAAGGTGACGCGCTCGGGCGGCTGCTTGAAGGTGCCAACCTGCGTCCACCACGGCATGAACAGGAAGAAGCCGAAGTAGATGAGGGTGCACAGCTGCGACAAGCGCTCGGCGGTGGGCGACGGTGCCTGCACGCCGAAGTAGCCCAGCACCAGGAAGGCCACCACGAACACGCCGTAGAACACCTTGTGCCACAGCGGACGGTAGCGGATGGACTTCACGGGACTCTGATCGATCCAGGGTAGTGCGAAGAAGATCAGGGTGGAGGCACCCATGGCAACCACGCCCCAGAACTTGGCATCCAGCAGGAAGAAGCCGCCACACATGCCCAGGATGACCACGGCACCGATGAGCTTGGAGACCGTGTAGCGCGCGGACTTCAGGATGAAAGCCAGCAGCACCAGCAGGAAGGGCAGCAACCCGTAGGTGAGGAACTCGGTGGTGGTCGCCCGCAAGATGGAATAGAACGGAGTGAAGTACCAGACCGGCGCAATGTGCGGCGGGGTCTTCAGCGGGTCGGCCGGGATGAAGTTGTTGTACTCCAGGAAGTAGCCGCCCATCTCGGGGGTGAAGAAGATGACCGCCGAGAAGATGAACAGGAAGATGGCCACACCGTAGGCGTCATGCACCGAGTAGTACGGGTGGAACGGGATGCCATCGAGCGGCACGCCATTGGCGTCTTTCTTGGCCTTGATCTCGATGCCGTCAGGGTTGTTGGAACCCACTTCGTGCAGCGCGATGATGTGCGCGGCAGCCAGGCCCAGCAGCACCAGCGGAATGGCAATGACGTGGAACGAGAAGAAGCGGTTCAGCGTTGCGTCGCCCACCACGTAGTCGCCGCGGATCCAGATGGAGAGATCCTCACCAATGACCGGGATGGCGGAGAACAGGTTGACGATCACCTGGGCGCCCCAGTACGACATCTGGCCCCAGGGGAGCAGGTAGCCGAAGAAGGCCTCGGCCATCAGCGCCATGAAGATCATGCAACCGAACAGCCAGACCAGCTCGCGCGGCTTGCGGTACGAACCGTACAGCAGGCCCCGGAACATGTGCAGATACACCACGATGAAGAACGCCGAGGCGCCGGTGGAGTGCATGTAGCGCACCAGCCAGCCCCAGGGGACATCCCGCATGATGTACTCGACCGAGGCAAACGCCTTCTCGGCATCCGGCTTGTAGTGCATGACCAGGAAGATGCCGGTGACGATCTGGATGACCAGCACCAGCATGGCCAGCGAGCCAAAGATGTACCAGAAGTTGAAGTTCTTGGGCGCGTAGTACTCAGCGACGTCGCGCTTCCAGAGGACGGTGGCCGGGAAGCGGTGGTCTATCCACCCGAGGAGCCCCGTCGTGTCGACCTTTTTCTCTGCTGCCATGAAGCTATCCTGCTTTCGATTCGAAATCCTGGACAAAGGCAGCCCGTTCGCGGCCTGCCTCCTCCTGCCTGCATGCCCGCCGTCTGGCGGGCGCCGTGCGACGATCAGCCGGTGGTGTCGTCAGCACCGATCAATAGCGTGGTGTCCGACGTGTACTTGTGGGGAGGAACGTCGAGGTTGGCGTTGGCCGGTTTGTTCTTGAAAACCCGACCCGCCATGTCGAAGGTGGAGCCATGGCAGGGGCACAGGAAGCCGCCAGCCCAGTTGTCGGGCAGCGAGGGCTGAGCCCCGGGGGCGAAACGCTCGCTGGGGGAGCACCCCAGGTGCGTACAGATGCCGACCACCACCAGGTATTCGGGTTTGATGGAACGATGCTGGTTCTTGGCGTACTCGGGCGTGGGGATCTGGTAGTAGGCCTCGGAATCCGGATCCAGCACCTGGGACTGGGTCTCTTTGAGGGATTCGAGCATCTTGGGAGTGCGGCGAATCAGCCAGACCGGCTTGCCACGCCATTCCACCCGACGCAGTTCGCCCGGCGCCATGCCGGCGATGTCGGCCTCGACCGGAGCGCCAGCCGCCTTGGCTCGCTCGGAAGGCTGGAAGGTGCTGACCAGCGGGATGGCCACGCCTGCAGCCCCCGCACACCCGACCACGCAGGTGGAAACCAGCGCAGCGCGCCGGGAGGGATCCATGCTTGTCTTGGGCAGCGTATCGGCCATCAGGGGGAACCTCGTGTGAAGCATCATTCGGATAAGGCACGCAAGGGTGCCGGGCACGCCCTCCCCGCCGACAGGCAGGGAGCGTGTTTCGGCCGAGTATAGGCAGCGCGCCCACCCCTGCTTTGATCAAAATCAGAAAGGCCGCGGATACCCCTGATCTGAAACAGACGAGGCGTGCCGCCGGAAGACGGACGGAGGAAGGGCGGGAACGGGCGGCGAGTCGCGGGTCGCGCGTTCACGCGACGCAACACTAACTGACCATCCTTAAAGATATTCGGGTCGCGATCGGCCGTTTACGGCGTTTCTACAGGCCGAACGTCTTGCGCCCTCCGTGGCCGAACGGGGATAATCTTCATTGGATGCCCGGCGACACCCTGGAAGGAATTCGCCGGTGCGGCGGTGCCTGCCGGGGCCTCGCCCCAGGGGCGTCGCGTCCAGTTCCTCCCCCTTCAACAGATACCCTTCCACGTTCGCCAGGAGAAAAAAGAACATGTCCATGCTGACTGAATTCAGAGACTTTGCCCTGAAGGGCAACGTCATCGACCTCGCCGTCGGTGTGATCATCGGTGGTGCCTTCGGCAAGATCGTCGATTCGATGGTCAAGGACATCATCATGCCGATCGTCGGTGCCATCTTCGGTGGTCTGGATTTCTCCAGCTACTTCATCCCGCTGACCACCAAGATTCCCGAGGGTCTGCCCCACACCTACGAAGCCTACAACAAGGCTGGCGTGGCCATCCTGGCCTACGGCAACTTCATCACCATCTTCCTGAACTTCCTGATCCTGGCCTTCATCATCTTCCAGATGGTGAACGTGTTCAACAAGGCCAAGAATGCCGTCATCAAGGCTGAAGCCGCCAAGCCGGCCGCTCCGCCGGAAGACGTCGTGCTGCTGCGCGAGATCCGCGACGAGCTGAAGAAAGGTCACTGATCCGATTTTCCGTTGTCCCCGGGAAGGGACGGCGGCGCAGCCCCCAGGCCAGCGCCCCTCCCTTCCAGGCAGGTGGCGGCAGAAGCCCCCAACGCACCGCTGCCACCTGTTTTCCAAGCCGACCCGCCGCCCGGTCCAACCCGGTCAGCACGGTCGGCTTCTTTTTTGGCCACACGGCGAACAGGCAAAAAAAGACCCGCCTTGCGGCGGGTCCGGATTCGCTTATCCACGGGGGGAGGCAATTGCCCACGTATCCCGTAGTATACGTTTCCCAATGTAAGGCACCAATCCACAGATGTCAACCCTGACTCTCACCGTCGAAGCCATCCGGAAAGCCCTTTCGCCTCCTCGGCTGGCAACCTACGAGACGGCTATGTCACAACATGGGCGAAGCGATCCCCAGGCTGCACTTGCCCTCTATGCATGGAACGCTGAGATTTCGGGTACGCTGCTTTTCCCCTTGCATGTCTGCGAAGTCACGATCCGCAACGCTGTGGCCGAAGCCCTAGAAGCCATTTATGGCGAACGTTGGCCGTGGAATGAAGCCTTCGCGAGAACTCTCAAACCGATAAGTCGTGCCGGCCTGGAAAGAAGTCGCGGAAATCTGACTCTCACCTCGAAGGTCATTCCAGAGCTGAAATTCTCCTTCTGGCAGCAGATGTTCACTCGACGTCATGACGAGCGCCTATGGAACGGTTACCTCCGTCAGGTTCTCCCGAACCACGATCCCCAGTCCACCATTTCCGCCCTACGAGAGTAGATCTACGCCGATCTGGAACAGATACGCACACTGCGGAACCGGATAGCCCACCATGAACCCATCTTCAAGCGCAACCTGTTACAGGACTACCTGATCATCCGGCAATCGATAGACCGGCGCTGCCCATTCACCGCAGAATGGATGGAGCGGAACCAGCGTGTGACAGCCGTGCTCCCTCTCCGCCCTGCACCCTGACAAACAGTCACACCGGGTTCGGGTCATCCACGAACTTCACCTCGATGCCGAAGGTATCGGCCAGGTGGCGCCCCAGGGCCTGGACGCCGCAGCGCTCGGTGGCGTGATGGCCTGCAGCAGCATAGACCACGCCGGCCTCACGGGCCAGATGGGTGGTGCGCTCGGAAATCTCGCCGGTGATGTAGCAGTCAGCCCCCAGGTCGATGGCGTCCTGCAGGAAATCCTGCGCCCCCCCGCTGCACCAAGCAATGCGGCGGATGGGACGCGACAGGTCGCCCACCAGCAACGGTTCGCGGTGCAGGCGCTCGGTCAGTCGTTCAGCCACGGCCACTGCGTCCAGCGCGCACTCTTCTGCCAGATCATGCCAGCCGATGATGCCCTGGCTGCCCACGACCTCGCCCCCCCAGCCCTGCACGGGCCAGCCCAGCAGCTCGCCCAGCTGGACGTTGTTGCCGTAGACCGGATGCACATCCAGCGGCAGGTGATAGGCCAGCAGGTTGATGTCGGCACCAAGCAAGCTTGCCAAGCGACGGCGGCGGATGCCGATGACGCGCGGATCCTCGCCCTTCCAGAAGTAGCCATGATGCACCAGCAGCGCATCGGCCCCTTCGGACACGGCTGCATCGATCACGTTCTGGGTTGCAGTAACGGCGCAGATGATGCGGGAAACCATGGCCTTGCCTTCCACCTGCAGCCCGTTTGGGGAATAATCCTTGATGACGGACGGACGCAACAGATCATCCAGATGACCCAGCAGTTCCCGCGTGGAAACTGTTCCCGGCACATGCGCCATTCATTCCTCTCCCACGAGCCGCACGGACTCGACATCGGTTTGTGTATGCCACACCAGCATAGCAGAACGGGCCAGACACCATGCTGAAGCGACTCTGGCTGCTGTTTGCTCAATGCGTGACGGTGTTCGTGGCGGCCATCTTCGCCATCAGCACATTCAGACCGGACTGGCTGCCGAGCATTGGCCAGGCACGGCAGGCGGTCCCCCACCCGTCGCAGCTCGGTGCCGCCCTGGAGGCTATCGGTGACGGGCTGGTACCGCCTGGCCCGGAAAGCGCCGCCCTGCCCCCGGGCCCCTCGGGTGCCGGCACACAGGGACAAGGCCTGACACCCGGCGCAACAGGCAGCACCGGGAATGGCGCACGCCAGGACGCCAGCGCTGGCCATGCCACAGGCAGCGGCGCAGCGGCTGCGGCAGGCAAGGATCGCAATGCGCAGCCAGACCTGAGCAACGGTGGCAGCCAGGCCTCCGGGCCGCTTGCAGACAGTGCATCCGCAAGCCTGTGGAGCAAGGACGGGGACCGCCCAGGCACGGGCGAGCGTCAGGGCGCCAGCGGACTGTCGGGCCTGACCATGCCGGTGGCCGCCCTGTCCTATGCCGAGGCAGCCCGCCGCGCCACACCCGCCGTGGTGAGCATTGCTGCCCATAACGACGGCATGGCGGCCACGGTGGATGATGGCAACAGCGATGCCCCCCCGGCCAGCCGCCGCAAGCCGCCACGCGCCTATGGTGACGAGGAAGAGGACGAGAATCCCGACGACAACATGGGCTCGGGCGTGATCGCCACGCAGGACGGCTACATCCTCACCAATCATCACGTGCTGGGCGACGGCACCCAGATCGAGGTCATCTTGGTCAGCGGCGAACGCCTGAAGGCACGCCTGATCGGCAGCGACCCGGACACCGACCTGGCGGTTCTGAAGGTGGATCGGCAGAACCTGCCCACCATCGAGTTCGCACACCGCAACGACATCGCGGTCGGCGACGTGGTGCTGGCCATCGGGAACCCGTTCGGCGTGGGCCAGACGGTGACGATGGGCATCATCTCAGCACTGGGCCGCACGCAGCTGGGCATCAACACCTTCGAGAATTTCATCCAGACCGACGCGGCCATCAACCCGGGCAACTCGGGCGGCGCGCTGGTGGATGCACGCGGCCAGCTGCTGGGCATCAACACGGCCATCTATTCGCGCAGCGGTGGCTCGCTGGGCATCGGCTTCGCCATCCCCATCTCCATCGTGCAGGAAGTCATGAACCAGATCATCCGCCAGGGACGGGTGATCCGGGGCTACATCGGCGTGGAGCCCCAGGACCTGACGCCCGAGCTAACCGAGGCGCTGCAGCTGCCGACGCAGCAGAAAGGCGCCATCATCGCCGGGGTGATGCGCAACGGCCCGGCCGAGAAGGCCGGCGTGCATACCGGCGACGTGCTGGTGAGCATCGACGAGACACCGGTGCACGACACCACGCAGGTGCTGAACACCATCGCACGGTTGGCGCCAGGCTCTACGGCGCAATTCCACTTCCTGCGCAACGGCGAGGAGATCGAGCTACCGATCAGCATCGGCATACGTCCGGACCTGACGACCCGGCGGGAACGTCAGGAACAGGAAGGGAGGACGCCGGGCGGACAGCGCCCGCAGCACTGAAAGCGCCCCCCCTCGGATCATTCCGGGGAAGTCGCCCTGTTGGGGGGGCCAGTTCACCGGACAGATCGGGCCAGGGACACCCACTGATCCACGATCTTGGGCGCCGGCTCCGCTCGTGCCCGGCGCATCGGGGCAGATGGAGCCCCAAAAGTCATGCCTGGCAGACAGGAGCAGGCTGACCGGAGCGGCCAGGCCGGAGGACGCTCTCCTCAACAAGCGCCCCCCAATGACGCCCGGCCGCCGTGTCAGCGCGACGAGTCGTTCCCCGTCTGCTGCACCTGTGAATCCGCGGCCGGCACGATGGCGCCGCTTTCTTCGGAAGGATCGTCGGGCAGGTCTTCGGGGGCCTGCGAATGGGCAGACAGGAAGCCACCCAGGAAGATGCCCAACTCATACAGCAGCATGAGCGGGATGGCCAGCATGAACTGCGATAACACGTCCGGCGGGGTGAGCACGGCCGCCACAATGAAGGCCCCCACCAGCACGTAGCGACGGGCCTGACGCAGGTCATCGACTGACACCATGCCCAGTTTGATCATCAGCATTTCGACTACCGGCACCTGGAAGGCCAGACCGAAGCCGAAGAAGATGGACAGGGTGAAGTCCCAGTAACGCTGCAGATCCTGCATCACGTCGGCGCCCGTCTTCTCGGCGAACGAGAAGAAGAACTTGTAAGCGACCGGCAGCACGAAGCTGTAGGCAAAACCGATGCCCACTAGCAGAAAAACCACCGACAGGATGATCAGCGGGCCGACGAAGCGACGTTCGTGAGCATAAAGCCCCGGCGAGACAAAGGCCCAGGCCTGATACAGCACCCACGGCAGCGACAGCAGCACGGCTGCCAACAGCGACATTTTGGTGAGGGTGAAGAAGGCGCCCTCACCTGCGATGAAGACTGCATGGGAGCCCGGCGGCAGCGCATGCTGCAACGGCTGGGCCAGGAACTTCATCAGCTCGGGCGCCACATAGAAGCAGGCCCCGAACAGGATGAGGATGACCAGCAGCGAGCGGATGACGCGGTCGCGCAGCTCGGTGAGGTGGGAGATGAAGTTTTCTTCTTCCGGCGGCGTCTGCGCCTTCTTCTTGCCAAACCAGGCCATCAGCGCTCCACGCGGAAACGGGGACGTTTGAAGCCGCGCTCCAGCTCACGCTCGATGCGGCGATCCTTCAGTCGCTGGCGTGTGCGACGATCTTCGTACACCTTGTCCCAGTCGGTGGGCGGCAGGCGCTCGGGGGCAACGGCGTCGTCGGGCACGCTCTCGTAGGCCCAGCTCTCGCTGTCGGTCGTGTCGTGATCCAGGGCAGCCTGCGTGGCGCCCTGCCCTGCCGAGCCGGTACCGCCCTGCTCCAGCGATCCGACATGCCCATCGGCCGTGCCGTGCCCCTCGGCACCCGGCAGGCTCTCGGCCGTGCTGGTGTCGAACGACGACTGCAGGGTGTCGAAGGAGGAGCGCGCATCATTCAGACCGCGCTCCAGACTGCGGGCCGAGTCCTCGACCTCGCTCTTGATGCCCTTCAGCTCGGCCAGATCGATCTGGTGGCTGAAGTCGGACTTCACGTCCTCGATGTAGCGACGCATGCGTGACATCCACTGCCCGGCCTGACGGGCCACCGTGGGTAGGCGCTCCGGACCAATGACCACCAGGGCAGCAATGGCCACGATCAGCATTTCCATGAAGCTGATGTCAAACATCGGAGGTCGTCAGTGGATCAGGCATGGGCCGGGAGCAGGAACGTGGAAAACAGACGAAGGCCATGCACACGATCAGCTCAGCTCTTGGTCTTGGCCTCGACATCGATGGTGTTGGGGTCGGCCTGTGCCGTGCTGTTGGTGACGCCGGGCGGATTGGCGGCAGGCGGGTCGCCCGCGGCCGGGGTCTCGGCCGTGCCTTCACGCACGCCTTCCTTGAACCCCTTGATGGCGGCGCCCAGGTCAGTGCCGATGTTCTTGATCTTCTTGGTGCCGAACAGCAGCATGACGATGATCAGCACGATCAGCCAGTGCCAGATACTCATGGTACCCATGGGTTTTGACTCCTGAAGAGGAAAAGGAGGCGGCAGGACGGAGGCCCCATGCTGCGACGCCGGAAGGATAGGGCGTGCCGTGGGCATCCGGCCCCTGGCATGGGGCAGGCCGCCAGGGCAGCCGTTCAGTGACTTTTACTTGCTGCCCAGGACATGAATGTGCAGATGATACACCTCCTGTCCACCCTTCCGCCCGTTGTTGATCTGCACCTTGAAGCCGTCCTGCAGACCTTGTTCACGCGCCAGGGGGCCGCACAGCGACATCAGGTGCCCCAGCAGTTCGGGGTTCTCGGCACCGTCGTAAAGATTGACGACGTGCTGCTTCGGAATGATGAGGAAGTGCACCGGGGCCGACGGATTGATGTCATGGAAGACCACGGCCTTGTCGTCTTCATGGATCTTGCGAGCCGGGATCTGGCCATCGGCAATCTTGCAGAAGATGCAGTCGGCGTGATCGGCCTTGGCCGGTGCGGTGGCTTGATCGTTCATGAGAGGCTCCATGATTCAGAATGACGAAAGGTGGGATGCCCTGGATGCGTCCATCCCCGGGGCAATCTCATTCACATGACGGCGCATCCGCCACATTCAAGGGGCGGCCGGACACGGCATGCAACCAGGTCGAGTGTAACAGCGGCGACAGGCATCCTGACCGGTGCCGGGGACTGCCCCCAGGACAGCCGGGCATGCGCCCCGGCAGGACACACGACCCGACAGGACGCACGAGATCCACCGGGCGCCATGGCCTTGGCTGGATGCAGACGCTTTCAGCCTGCCGTGCGGCTGGCCTTCTCGTCGATGCCGGACAGGCCCTCACGCCGCATCAGCTCGGCCAGCACGTCCTGAGGCCGTAATTCATGATGCGCGAGCATCACCAGCGTATGGAACCACAGGTCGGCCGTCTCGGACACGATGCGCGCCTTCTCGCCCTGCATGGCGGCAATGACCACCTCAGTAGCTTCCTCGCCCACCTTCTTCAGGATGCGATCGTCACCACCGGCCAGCAGCTTGGCCACGTAGCTGCGGCTGGGATCGCCGCCCCGACGGGATTCGATGACCTCGGCGAGCCGGGCCAGAATGTCGGCACTGCCCGAGGTGGATGTGCCGCCCGCCTGGGCTAATCCGGCGGCACCCGGAACCGACGGGGCGGATGCGTCTGCTGCCATGCTTGCTTGATCTCTTTCGGCCAAGGGAAACTCCTTGCAATCTGCTGATGACACCTCGGCGTCATCGTGAATTATGAATTCAGTCATGCCGGCGGATGCCTGATCTCCGGGGACCTGCCTGCCGCGCTATCGGCCGGGCCGGACCGTGGCCATGGCCGCTGGCGGAAGGTGGCCCTGGCAGGTGATACGTGGCATGAGACCTGCGCAGGTGGCAACCCTGGAACCCGCCATGTCATCGTGCGAGAGCAACAGGCATCAGGAATGCGAATGCCCCGCCGCAGACGCACCATACAGTTTTTCGGGGTCGACCTTCACCGGATCCACGTCGCGCCAGACAGGCTCGGCCGCCGGCTGGGTCGGTGCCATGGTCTCGCCCGCGCCACCTGTGAGTGACGAAAGCGCCCCGGCCTCGGAAGCCACCGCGCCCTGCCCCAGCCTGCAGCCTTCGAGCCGCCGGAAGAAGCAGGACTCACGCCCGGTATGGCAGGCCACGCCGCCCACCTGATCGATGAACAGCAGGATCACGTCGGCGTCGCAGTCGGTCCGGATCTCGTGGACCCGTTGCTGGTTGCCGGACGCCTCGCCCTTGCGCCAGAGCCGCTGACGCGAGCGCGACCAGTAGACGGCATGACCGGTGTGCAGCGTCTCGGCCAGCGCCTCGCGGTTCATCCAGGCCATCATCAGCACGCGATGGCTGGTGGCATCCTGCGCGATGGCAGGCACCAGGCCGTTCTCGTCCCAGCGGATGCGGTCGAGCCAGCCAGCGTCCGAGGTGCACCCGCAGGTTGGGCCATGGACATGACCAGCGTCATGGCTCATCCGTCAGGCCTCCGCCAGGGTGGCGTCCAGCCGCACCGGCACACCCTGGCTGGCCATCAGGGCCTTGGCCTCGGCAATGGTGTGCTCGCCAAAATGGAAGATGCTGGCCGCCAGCACGGCGTCGGCGCCCCCTAGGGTGACGCCATCGACCAGATGCTGCAGGTTGCCCACGCCGCCGGATGCGATGACGGGAATGGGCACCGCATCGCAGACGGCACGAGTCAGCTCCAGATCGAAGCCGATGCGGGTGCCGTCGCGGTCCATGCTGGTGAGCAGGATCTCGCCCGCCCCCAGGTCGGCCACGCGGCGTGCCCATTCCAGCGCATCCAGCCCGGTGTCGTTGCGACCGCCATGGGTGTAGACGTGCCAGCCGCCCTCGGGCTGGCGCTTGGCATCGATGGCCACCACCAGACACTGCGAGCCGTAGTAGCGGGCGGCATCGGCCACCAGCTGCGGGTTGTGGATGGCGGCCGTGTTGACCGACACCTTGTCGGCGCCGACGTTCAGCAGCCGGCGGATGTCATCCACGCTGCGGATGCCGCCGCCCACCGTCAGCGGAATGAAGACCTGCTGCGCCACCGCCTCGATGACATGTAGGATGGTGTCGCGCTGGTCGGACGAGGCGGTGATGTCGAGAAAGGTCAGCTCGTCGGCCCCCTCGGCGTCATAGCGACGCGCCACCTCCACCGGGTCGCCTGCGTCGCGCAGGTCCACGAAGTTGACACCCTTCACCACCCGGCCGTCGGTCACGTCCAGGCAGGGAATGACGCGTCGGGTCAGCTCGCTGCGGTACTCAGTTGCCATTGACCCGTTCCAGGGCAGCGCCGAAGTCCAGCGTGCCCTCGTAGATGGAGCGACCTAGGATGACGCCGCCCACACCGTCGTCCTCGATCTCCAGCAGCCGGTCGATGTCGGACAGGTCCGTCACGCCGCCAGAGGCGAAGACTGGCACGCTGACGGCCTGCGCCAGCCGCTGGGTGGCCTCGATGTTGACGCCGCTCAGCATGCCATCACGGCCGATGTCCGTGTAGATGATGCCCTCGACGCCGTAGCCGACGAACTTGCGGGCCAGGTCCACCACGTCGTGACGGGTGAGCTTGCTCCAGCCGTCGGTGGCCACCTTGCCGTCGCGCGCGTCCAGCCCCACCAGCACCTGGCCGGGGAAGGCGGTGCAGGCGTCATGCAGGAAGCCCGGGTTCTTCACGGCGGCGGTCCCCACCACCACGTAGCTCACGCCAACGTCCAGGTAGCGCTCGATGGTGTCCAGCGAGCGGATACCACCGCCCAGCTGCACAGGCACCTCGGCCCCCACGGCATCGATGATGGCTCGCACCACGCTGGCATTCTGCGGCTTGCCGGCAAAGGCGCCATTCAGGTCCACCAGGTGGATGCACTCAGCGCCCTCGTCGCGCCAGCGTCGGGCCACTTCGGCCGGGTCTTCGGAAAAGATCGTCTCCTCGTCGAGATTGCCTTGTTTGAGTCGGACGCAACGGCCGTCCTTCAGATCGATCGCGGGAATCAGCAGCATGGCAGCAACAGCAGAGCGGCTCAGGGCCGCCAGTGGATAAAGTTCCGAAAGAGACGCAGGCCGCTTGCCGCACTCTTTTCGGGGTGAAACTGGGTGGCGAACATATTATTTTGTGTCACGGCACAGGTAAAGGGCTCCCCGTAGACACTCGTGGCCGCCACATTTGCCGGGTCGGTCGGCTCGGCATGGAAGCTGTGCACGAAGTAGAAGAAGGCCCCCGGCGCGATGCCTTCCCAGAGCGGATGCGGCCGGGTGGGATGCACCCGGTTCCAGCCCATGTGCGGCACCTTCAGATTGCCGGCCGCCTTCATCCGTGCAGGATCGAAGCGCACCACCCGGCCGGGCACCAGCCCCAGACCGAGCGTGGGTGCACCATGCACGTCGGTGCCCTCGTCACTTTCGTCCAGCAGCATCTGCTCGCCCAGGCAGATACCCAGCGTGGGCTTGGTGCCACAGGCCTCGCGTACGGCCTCGGCCAGACCCGGACGGGCCGCCAGGCTGCGCATGGCATCGGGCATGGCGCCCTGCCCCGGAAAGACCACCCGGGCCGCGCGATGGATGACGGCCGGATCCGCGGTGATCTCGATGCGGCTCTTCGGACTGACATGGGCCAGCGCCCGCGCCACCGAATGCAGGTTGCCCATGCCGAAATCGACGATGGCGATGCTCGCCGTGGACTGCGTGTTCATCAGCCGACCAGGCTCCCCTTGGTGGAAGGCACCTGACCCGCCGTGCGCGGATCGGGCTCCGCCGCCATGCGCAGCGCCCGACCGAAGGCCTTGAAAACCGTCTCGCACTGGTGATGGGCATTGATGCCGCGCAGGTTGTCGACATGCAGCGTCATCTGGGCGTGGTTGACCAACCCCTGGAAGAACTCGCGGGCCAGGTCCACATCGAAGCGCCCGATCAGCGCCCGGGTGAACGGCACTTCCCAGACCAGCCCGGGGCGGCCCGAGAAATCGATCACCACGCGCGACAGCGCCTCGTCCAGCGGCACGTAGGCATGACCATAGCGGCGGATGCCGCGCTTGTCGCCCAGCGCCTGCGCCAGCGCCTGGCCCAGCGCAATGCCCACGTCCTCCACCGTGTGGTGGTCATCGATGTGGGTATCGCCCTCGGCCTCGATATCCAGATCCACCAGCCCGTGGCGGGCAATCTGGTCCAGCATGTGCTCGAAGAAGGGCACCCCCGTCTTCAGCCGGGCCTTGCCGGTGCCGTCCAGGTCCACCCGGACGCGGATGCGGGTCTCCAGCGTGTTGCGGGTGACTTCGGCCGTGCGGGCTGCGCCCGTGGCGGGAATGGAAGATGCGTTGCTCATGATGATGTCCGTTCTCCGTGAGCCCGGCCGTTCGCGTCAGCCGTCCGGCTCGCCCCGTCGGCCAGCCCAGCCGAGGCTGCCGGCACGGCATCCAGAGCCGCCGCCAGCGCCTGCAGCATTGCTTCGTTCTCTTCAGGGGCGCCCACGGTCAGCCGCAGGCACTCGGCCAACGCCGGGTGCATCCGGCTGGCGTCCTTGATCAGCACACCGACACCCCGCATGGCGACGGCCACGCGGGTGGCGCGCGAAGGCCCGGCAGCGTCGCCCTGCCCCCCGGCCAGCCGCACCAGCACGAAGTTGGCCGCGGTCGGGTACACATGCGACAGCCCCTGCGGCCCCTGCATGGCCTGCAGCCGCTGCACCAGCGTCTGGCGCTCGGCGCAGAGCGCCCGGGTCTGCTGATCGAAATCCGCGTGATGCTGGAAGGCGAAGCACGCCGTCTCGGCATCCAGCACGCTGATATTGTAGGGCGGGCGGATCTTGTCGAGCTGCGCGGCCCAGGCCAGCGCACTGGCCAGATAGCCGATGCGGGCGCCCGCCAGCCCCCACTTGGAGCAGGTGCGCATCACCGCCAGGTTCGGCCAGGCTGGCAGCTGGGACAGCCAGCTGGCACCACCGGCAAAGGGCGCATAGGCCTCGTCCAGCACCACCAGACCGTCGGTGGCCTGCAGGATGGCGCGCACGTCGTCGGCATCGAACAGGTTGCCGGTGGGGTTGTTCGGATAGGCCAGGAAGACCAGCGCCGGACGGTGCGTCTCGATAGCCTGCAGCATCGCCTCGCGGTCCAGACTGAAATCGGGCCGCAGCGGCACTGGCACGAAACCGACACCCGCCAGCCGCGCGCCCATCTCGTACATCACGAACGAGGGCGCAGGTGCCATGATCGTGGCCCCGGGCTGGGCCACCAGCTGGCACAGCAGGCTGATCAGCTCATCCGAACCGTTGCCCAGCACCAGCCCGTCAATGCCGTCCAGCCCGTCATGCCGGGCAATGGCTTGCTTCAGCGCCGTATAGGTGTTGCCCGACGGATAGCGGTTGATGGCCAGCGCCGCCAGACGCTGCGCCAGTTCGGCCTGCAGCGCCCCGGGTAGCCGCCAGGGGTTCTCCATCGCATCCAGCTTGATGGCGTCGGTGGCATCGGCCACGTGGTAGGCAGCCATGCGCTGCACGTCGGGGCGCACATGGCGCGCGACCCGGGCCGCGATCTGAGCAGGCGAGACTGTACCGGCCGCTGCCGGGCCCACATCTCCGCCCGAAGCCACCTGACCGACCCCGGTTGCAGCATGCCCGGCTGCAAAATTTCCGGACACGGATGCCTCGGATGCCGTCTGCTGCCGGGCCGTCTCGCCCTGACCGGCCGCCGCAGCATTCACCCCATCGCCGCCCAGCCGACATTCGGCACTCTGCGCGTGGGCCTCCAGGCCCTCGGCCCGTGCCAACGTGGCCGCCACCTTCGCCAGATGGTCGGCGCCCGTGGCCGACGGCTCGATCAAACTGCTGCGCTTCTGGAAGTCATAGACCCCCAGCGGCGACGAGAAGCGTGGTGTGCGCATGGTGGGCAGCACATGGCTGGGACCGGCGCAGTAATCACCCAGTGCCTCGCAGCCCCAGCGGCCCATGAAGATCGCGCCCGCATGGCGGATGTCGGCCAGCAGGCCATCCACATCGCGCACCGCCAGCTCCAGGTGCTCGGGCGCCACGCGGTTCACCAGCTCGGCCGCCTCCTGCATCGAGCGCACATGGATGAGCGCGCCCCGATCCGCCAGCGACTTGCCGATGACCGCACGACGCGGCTGGCCGGGCAGCAGACGGGCAATGGCCTCGGCCACCGCGTCCAGGAAGGCGGCGTCCGGAGAAATGAGGATGGCCTGTGCCATCTCGTCGTGTTCGGCCTGCGAGAACAGATCCACCGCCACCCAGTCGGCCGGCACCGAACCATCCGACACCACCAGGATCTCGGACGGGCCGGCAATCATGTCGATACCCACGGTACCGAACACCCGGCGCTTGGCCTCGGCCACATAGGCATTGCCGGGGCCGACGATCTTGTCCACCGGACGGATGGAGTGGGTGCCATAGGCCAGCGCCGCCACCGCCTGCGCACCGCCGATGGTGTAGACCTCCTGGATGCCGGCCAGACAGGCCGCGGCCAGCACGGCCGGGTTGCGCACGCCGTCGGGCGTGGGCACCACCATCACCAGTTCCTTCACGCCCGCCACCTGGGCGGGAATGGCATTCATCAGCACCGACGACGGATAGGCCGCCTTGCCGCCGGGCACGTAGAGCCCCACCCGATCCAGCGGCAGCACGCGCTGCCCCAGCCGGGTGCCATCGGCCTCCGTGTACATCCAGGACGACGTCCGCTGATGCTCGTGATAACGGCGGATGCGCTCGGCCGCCCGCTCCAGCGCCTGGCGCTCAAGAGCCGGCAGCCCGTCGAGCGCCGCCTGCAGCTCGGCCTGCGAAAGCCGCAGCCCCGCCGCCTCGTGGACATCCAGCCGGTCGAAGCGCCGGGTGTAGTCCATCAGCGCCTCGTCGCCACGCGCCTGCACGTCCGCCAGAATGGCCGAGACCGCCTGCTCGATGCCCTGGTCCTGTTCCGGGCTCCAGTGCAGTAGCCGCGTGAAACGCGCCTCGAAATCCGCCTCGGCCGTATCCAGCCGGTTGATCAGCTTCTGTGGGCTCATGCCTGTCCTCCCGATGTCGCCCGTGCCGCGCGCTCCAGCGCCGCCACCAGCGGGGCCAGCGTCCGCTGCTGTGTCTTCAGCGCCGCCTGGTTGACGATCAGCCGCGCCGAGATGGGCATGATGCCCTCGACCTCGACAAGGCCATTGGCGCGCAGCGTGTTGCCGGTGGACACCACGTCCACGATGGCATCGGCCAGCCCCACCAGCGGGGCCAGCTCCATCGAGCCGTAGAGCTTGATAATGTCGACGTGCACCCCCTTGCGGGCGAAGTGACGGCGGGTGGTATTGACGTACTTGGTGGCCACCCGCAGGCGCTTGCCGGGCACGGCCGCCCGGGGGTAGTCGAAGCCCTGGCGCGTGGCCACGGCCAGCCGGCAGCAGGCGATGCCCAGGTCCACCGGCTGGAAGACGCCCTCGCCACCGTGCTCCAGCATCACGTCACGCCCGGCGATGCCCAGGTCGGCCGCGCCATGCTGCACGTAGGTGGGCACGTCGCTGGCCCGCACGATCAGCAGGCGCAGGCCCGGATCGTCAGTGGGCAGGATGAGCTGGCGGCTGTCCACCGCCGAAGAATCCAAGCGAATGCCGCACTGCGCCAGCAGTCCGGCCGTGTCTTCCAGGATCCGTCCCTTGGACAGGGCCAGCGTCAACATCTTCTTCCTTCCTGTTTGATCAACGTCGTAGTGTGGCAAGCCACCCGTCCCCTAGCCATCGGGACATACCCGGGAAGCAGGGCCGGCAGCGCGCGCAAAGCTCGTGGAACGACAAACGGCAGCGACATAGCAACAGGACCGTCATGCCGCCCACGCCCAGTGCTCGACCTACTGGCCGGCCGGCCGCGAACTCACGCGCTTGATCTGCGCCCCCAGGGCCTGCAGCCGCGCTTCCATCCGCGCATAGCCTCGGTCCAGGTGGTAGATGCGTTCGACCGTGGTTTCACCCCGCGCCGCCAGACCGGCGATCACCAGGCTGGCCGAGGCCCGCAGGTCGGTCGCCATGACCGTGGCCCCCGACAGTGCCGGCACGCCCTGCACGATGGCGGTGTTGCCCTCGATGCGGATGTTCGCGCCCAGCCGGCGCAGCTCCTGCACGTGCATGAAGCGGTTCTCGAAGATGGTTTCCACCACCGTGGCCGTGCCGTCAGCCACCGCGTCCAGCGCCATGAACTGCGCCTGCATGTCGGTGGCAAAGCCCGGATACGGCGCCGTGCGCACGCTGACCGCACGCGGCCGGCCGTTTGCCTGCAGCCGCACCCAGTCCGGTCCGGACGTCAGCGTGGCGCCGGTCTCGCGCAGCCGGTCGATGGTCACGTCCATCGACCAGGGATCCGTGGCACGCACCGTCACGTCGCCGCCGCAGGCCGCTGCCGCGCACAGGAACGTACCGGTCTCGATGCGGTCGGCCATGATGCGGTGGCTGGCGCCGTACAGGCGCTCCACACCCCGGATCACCAGGCGGTCGGTACCCGCCCCCTCGATCTGCGCGCCCATGGCCACCAGCACCTTGGCCAGGTCCACCACCTCGGGCTCGCGCGCAGCGTTCTCCAGGATGGTCTCGCCCTCGGCCAGACAGGCCGCCATCATCAGGTTCTCGGTGCCCGTCACCGTCACCATGTCGGTGACGACGCGTGCGCCCTTCAGCCGCGTGGCGCGCGCCACCACGAAGCCCTGCTCGATCTCGATCTGTGCCCCCATCGCCTGAAGGCCCTTGATGTGCTGATCGACCGGCCGCTGGCCAATGGCACAGCCGCCGGGCAGCGACACGCGTGCCTCGCCGAAACGCGCCAGCAGCGGCCCCAGCACCAAGATGGAAGCGCGCATCGTCTTGACCAGCTCGTAGGGTGCCTCGGTGCTGACCAGGCTGTCGGCCTGCAGCGTCAGACGCTCCTCGTCGCGCTCGGTCTTCACCCCCAGCAGCTTCAGCAGCCGGATGGTGGTAGCGATGTCCTGCAGCTGCGGCACGTTGGACAGCTCCAGCGGATCCGCCGTCAGCAGGCTGGCGCACAGGATGGGCAGCGCCGCATTCTTGGCGCCGGCGGCCTGAACCTCGCCCACCAGGGGCAGACCACCCAGGATTTTCAGCTTGTCCATGACGACAGGCCGCTCACAGTTCCTGCAGGGCCTGCCATTCGGCCGGCGTCAGCGCCTTGATGGACAGCGCGTGGATCTCTTCCTTCATGCGGTCGCCCAGCACGCCATACACCAGCTGGTGACGCTGCACCGGGCGCTTGCCCTCGAAGGCGTCCGAAACGATGATGGCGTCGAAATGGCGGCCATCGCCCTCCACCTGCAGGAAGCTGCACGCAATGCCTGCGGCAATGTAGGACTGAACGACTTCGGGGGATTGCACGGATGGTTCTCCAGATGGAAGGAAAAGCAGGAACGGTGGCATGCCGTGCGTCTGTCGCCGGGACGACGGCCCGCGCCCGGAACGAATCGGCACGCGCAGCAGCAACACGGCCGTAGCAAGAGTGACATGCCCCAGGCCGCCGCACAGGCGCGACCCTTCACGCAGGTCTTCCAGTTTAACCAGTCTGCGCAACCCGCAGGGCGCATACTCCCAAAACTGAGTATTGTAGCGGGCCAGGGAAGCGCCCCGCCCGGCAACAATCGGCGGACCGCATCATGGATTTCCCGGCCATCCGCCACGGGCGGCAGCCGGTGCGCGGCGCGCCCTCGGCACCTTCAGCTTCCTCAATAACGCAGGTGATACCCGCGATGCAGCAGCCGCATGGCCAGCAGCGCCAGCAAGAGCCACGCCGTCGCCACGATGCCCAGCGACAGCCACGGATTGATGTCGGCCTGCCCGAAGAAGGCATAGCGAAAGCCGTCCACCATGTAGAAGAACGGATTGGCGTGTGAGGCCACCTGCCAGAACGGCGGCAGCGAATGCACCGAATAGAACACGCCCGACAGGAAGGTGAGCGGCACCACCAGGAAGTTCTGGAACGATGCGATCTGGTCGAACTTCTCGGCCCAGATGGCTGCCACCAGGCCCAGCGTGCCCAGAATGCCGCTGGCTCCCAGCGCAAAGAGCAGCATCCACAGCGGATGCCGCATCGGCACATCCACGAAGCAGCACGCCACCAGCAGCACGCCGGTGCCCACCACGATGCCGCGCACCATGGCCGACAGCACGTAGCCGCCATACATCGCCAGCGGCGTGAGCGGCGCCAGCAGCACGAACACCAGATTGCCGCTCACCTTGCTCTGGATGAGCGAGGACGACGAATTGCCGAAAGCATTCTGCATTAGTGCCATCATCACCAACCCCGGGACCAGAAAGCTGGTGTAGGCCACGCCCGGATAGATGGCCACATGGCCGCTGAGCGCATGCGAGAAGATCAGCAGATACAGCAGCGCCGAGAGCATCGGCGCAGCAATGGTCTGCAGCCCCACCTTGCAGAAGCGCATCAGCTCCTTGCGAAAAAGCGTCAGGAAGCCTTGCATCAGTTCTCCTGCATCAGCCGCAGGAACACGTCTTCCAGGTCAGGCTGGGTGATTTCCATGTCCTGGATGGTGCCCCCTTCGGCCTGGATGGCCGCCATGATCGGGCCGATCTCGGCGTAATCGTCCAGCGACAGCCGGTAGCGATCATCCTCCGGCAGCGGCGGCAGCCGGCGCGCCTGCAGGGACGCCGGCAGCGTTCCGCCCGAGATCCGCAGCAGCAGCGCCCCGGCCGAAAAGCGTTTGAGCAGCGCCTCGGTGTCGTCCAGCGCCACGATGCGCCCGGCCTTCATCACCGCCACCCGGTTGCACAGCGCCTGCGCCTCTTCCAGATAGTGCGTGGTTAGTACGATGGTGTGGCCGTCGTGGTTCAGCTTGCGCACGAAGCGCCACAGCGACTGGCGCAGCTCGATGTCCACCCCGGCCGTGGGCTCGTCCAGCACGATCACCGGCGGCCGATGGATCAGCGCCTGCGCCACCATCACTCGCCGCTTCATGCCGCCCGACAGCGCCCGCATGTTGGCCTGTGCCTTGTCGGTCAGGCCCAGCCCTTCCAGCACCTCGTCGATCCAGGCATCGGCCCGGCGCACGCCGTAGTAGCCCGCCGTGATTCTCAGCGTCTCGCGCACGGTGAAGAACGGATCGAACACCAGCTCCTGTGGCACCACGCCCAGCGAGGCGCGTGCGCGCCGGTAGTCCTTCACCACGTCGTGCCCCATCACCGACACGCGACCGCTGCTGGCATGCGCCAGCCCGGCGATGATCGAGATGAGCGTGGTCTTGCCGGCCCCGTTGGGGCCCAGCAGGGCGAAGAAATCCCCCTGCTGGATGCGCAGGTCGATGCCGTCCAGCGCCCGGAAGTCACCGAAGCGCTTGGTCACGCCCTCGACAACGATAGGATCCACGCCCGACGATGCCGATACGCCGGGCCGGGTGGCCCCGCCTGCTGCGCCCTCCGCCCCGGACACCGCCCTGCTGCCTGCCGCGGTCACTGCGCCTGCGCTTCCTTTTCCCGCCGCATGCGGTGCAGCTCGGGGTGGTCGTCCAGCAGGAAGTCGGCCACGCCGTACAGCTCGGCCAGCGACACCAGCTTCCTGGGCGGGTTGTGCACCGCCAGCGGCTTGCCGGCGTAGCGCCCCATCTCCAGCAGCGCCGACAGCACGGTGGAATCGAATTCCTTCAGCCGAACCAGATCGACCAGCACGCGGCTTTCCTTGGTCAGCCGGCGGGCCTTGCATTCAGCTTCCAGCGACTTCAGCACGGCTTGTACGTTGCCGTTGTCCACCCGCTCAGGCAGCGTGATGGCGGTGGTGCCGTCACCGACATCCGCCATCATCGGCCCATCGGGCACCTTGCCTTTGCCGGCGGCCTCGATACTTGCTTCAGCCATGGCCCGCTCAGCTCTTGGCACCCTTGGCCACCTGGGCGTTCTTGGCCGCCAGGTTCTTGATCAGCCCGTCCAGGCCGCCGGCCGAGATTTCCTGACCGAACTGGTTGCGGTAGGTCTGCACCAGCCACACGCCCAGCACGTTCACGTCATAGATGCGCCAGTCGTCGCCGCGCTTCTCCAGACGGTAGTCCAGCTGGATGGGATCGCCACCGGGCTGCACCACCTGGCTGCGCACCACCACGTCCTTCTGGTCGGCATCGCCACGGAAGGGACGCATCTGGATCTTCTGGTCCTTCACATTGGCGAAGGCGTTCGCATACGTGCGGATCAGCAAGATGCGGAACTCCTTCATGATGGCTTCCTTCTGGGCCGGTGTGGCCTGACGCCACGGACGCCCCACGGTCAGCG
The DNA here is from genome assembly GCA_938046755.1 of uncultured Lautropia sp. Classification (GTDB taxonomy): domain Bacteria; phylum Pseudomonadota; class Gammaproteobacteria; order Burkholderiales; family Burkholderiaceae_E; genus Lautropia. The sequence continues at coordinate 35,520 of CALIXC010000206.1, forward strand.
CCGTCATCCGCTCGAAGTTGACGTGCGGCATCAGCTTCTGGTCCACCAGCTGAGAGATGCGACCGATGTCACCCGCCTTCATCTGCGCATCACCGCGCACCTCGGTCAGCACTTCGTTGGAGAGTTTCTCCACGAAGTCGTTCGGCACCGTCTGCGCCCAGACCGCCCCGGCCAGGAACAGGCCCGAGACCAGCGAAATCAGTTTCAGTTTCATGAGAAATCCTTTCTTGGAAAGATCGGGAGCACCGGCATGGCCCCGCCGATCGATGTTCATTGAAACACCCATCCCCGACGGCCTGCCCGCTTCACTTCACAGACAAAGGGCCGTCCGGCCGGGTCGACGCCAGTGCTCATCAACGGTTACTGGCGCCTCGGGGTGCACTCAGGAACCGCTACCAGTCGCCCTCTTGCCAACGCCTGCACGGTCGGCCGCCTTGCCGGCCTTCTTCTTCGCAGCCTCCTTCACCCTGTCGGTCGCTTCGGATGCCTTGTCCGAAACGCCGGAAGCAGCACCGGAAGCCCTGTCGGCAGCGCCCGCCCCACCCTGAGTGGAATCACCGCCGTCCGATTCATCCTTCGTCGGATCGTCGGCATAGGGGTCATCTGCATACGGGTCATCGCCATAGGGGTCGGCCGCATCGTCCTCATCCGGCGGATCACCGTCATACACCTGGTTGCGGCGGCGGGCCAGCCAGCCGTCGCGCATCAGCGTGTACTTGTCCAGCGCCGCGTCGTTGAGCGCATTCTCGGCATCCAGCAGGCTGGCACGGGTGTGGACCTTGTCCACCGTCCACAGCGACCACTTCAGCGCATCGTGACCATCCTGCCACATATAGGGTTGCCCATAGGTGTCCACCGGGCGGCTGGCTGCGTCACGGATGGTGGACGGCCCCAGCAGCGGGATTACGAAATACGGCCCCGAGGGCACGCCCCACCAGCCCAGCGTCTGGCCGAAGTCCTCGTTGTGCTTTTCCAGCCCCAGCTCGGTGGCCACGTCGGCAAAGCCCAGGAAGCCGAGCGTGGAGTTGACGAAGAAGCGCGCTGTATCGGATGCCGCCGCCTTGCCCTTGCCCTGCAGCAGGTTGTTGAAACCCGTCCACAGGTCGCCCAGGTTCGAGAAGAAGTTGCCCACGACGAACTGCACCGGCTTGGGCGTGATGAAGCGGTACGCCTTGGCCACGGGCTTGAGCGCGTACTGGTCGGCCTTCTCGTTGAAGGCGAACATCACCCGGTTGTAGGCCTGCAGCGGATCCTTCGGATCATAGGTAGTCAGGTGCGAGAGCTTCACGCCGCCCGTCA
>CALIXC010000207.1 GCA_938046755.1 uncultured Lautropia sp.
GGCCCCCGCGCGAGACGGCCACGCCGGCGGCGCTGGCCGCGCTGTACGGCGTGTCCGAGCAGGCGGTGGCCGCCTGCCTGCATGCCACGCCGGAGGGCTGATGTCCTTTCCCTGCGCGTGCATCCGGTTGCTTCTTCCGGCAGACCTCCCCATGGGATGCTGCCGGCCTCTCTCTCCTGGGTTTTCCCTCCGTCTTTCCGGGTCCGCTTCCCGGATCGTCTTTCCTCCTCATCATGACTTCCAAGAAAAACACCTCTTCCGCCCCTGCCGGACAGCAGCGGTTGCCTCGTTCCCTGGCCGGCCGCGGCTGGCAGCCGCGCGTGCTGGTGCTGGCCATGGCCACCCTGTTCGCGCCGGTCAGTGGCTTCGCTCAGGATTCCACCGCTGTTGAAGAAACAGCCACGCTGCCCGGCATTTCGGTGGTGGGTACGTCCGGCACCGATGAAGTCCGCCAGGCGCAGCGCCGGGTGCAGGTCGGACCGCTGGGCGAGCGTGACTCCGTGGCGACGCCCTATTCGGTGTTGGCTGTGAGCGCCGAGCAGATGGCCGATGACCAGAACTTCAGCGTACAGGATGCGCTGCGCTACCTGCCCTGGGTGCAGGCCGACACGATCCGGCCGCAGACGCGCGGCGTGCAGGGCAGCGTGATCCAGAACAGCCGTGTCGACGGCTTCAACATGGTCAGTACCACCAACTATCCCACCGAGCAGTTCGAGCGTATCGAGGTGCTGAATGGTGTGGCGGGTTCGCTGTACGGACCGGCCACGGGATCGGGGGTCTTCGGCTTCACGCAGAGACGGGCGGGCACCACCGGTACCAACACGCTGCGCCTGGGCATCGACAGTGATGCCACGCCTTCCATCTACGCAGACCTGTGGACGCCGCTGACGGCGGACAAGCGCTGGCGGGTGCGGGCGAACCTGCTGCAGGAAACGGGGGATTCGTACGTCGAGGGCAGCCACCGTCGGCGCACCTTCGGGGGCGTGGCGCTGGACGCCGACCTGACGCCCAGCACGCAGTGGCAGGTCAATGCAAGCAACTATCGCTACATCCGTCGTGGCGAGGTCGGCGGCTTTGGCGTGGCGGCCAATGTGCCGTTCCCGGCTCCGGTGGATCCGAAGCGGGTGGGTTATGGCCAGCCTTATTCCGGCAAGGACAACGAGACCAGCACGATCACCACCCGCGTGCTGCATCGCTTTGATTCGGGTTGGCAGCTGACGGCGGGTCTGTCGCGTCAGATTGCCGACCGCGAAAGCACGACCGTGACCAACACGCTGCGCAGTGCAGCCGGCAACTATGCCACCACCAGCAGCTCTGTCGCCGCCAGCCGCTTCACGGTCACCGGCAACCAGCTCAGCCTGAACGGCAAGGTGCAGGCCTTGGGCATGCAGCACGACATCACCGTGGCCAACAACGGCTTTGACTGGAACAACTACAACCCGCGCGCAGGTCGTTCCATCACGCTGGGGCAGGCCAGCCTGGCGGCGCCGGCACTGTATGCCCAGCCCGACTGGCCGGATTTCAAGCAGCGCTACCGGAGCGCTGCCCAGCGCCAGCAGTCGCTGATTCTGGCCGACACGGTGGACCTGGACCCGAACTGGCAGGTGATGCTGAGTGCCAGCTACAGCTGGATGAAGCTCACCAACTACAACCGTGCCGGCGCCACCACGCGCAGCTCCAGCGATCATGGGCTCAGCCCCTTTGCCAGCGTGATGTACCGCTTCGATCCGGTCAACAGCGTGTACCTGAGCTATGGCGACACGCTGCAGCCGGGTGACGCAGCCCCCACCGGTACGGCCAACGCCGGCGAGGTGCTGGATCCGTATCGCAGCAAGCAGTGGGAGCTGGGCTACAAGACGCGTCTGAACACCTTCGACGCCAACGTCGCGTTGTTCCGGATCGAGCGGCCGTTCGCCTTCACCGACGGCAGTATGCTGCTGAACAACCTGCCGGTCTATCGTGAGGCCGGCAAGCAGCGCAACCGCGGTTTCGAGGGCAGCATTTCCGGCAACGTCACGCAGGATCTGTCGATGACCGCGATGGTGTCGTGGCTGGATCCTCGCATGGTGGCCTCGGCCAATGCCGCCAGCCGCGACAAGAAGATCGTGGGCCTGAGCGGCTGGACGGCCAGCCTGATGGGCGACATGCGCATTCGCGCCGTGCCGGGGCTCTCCGTCAACGCACATTTCATCACCATGAACCGCCGTGCTGCCAACTATGCCAATACCGACTGGATCGGTGGCTACGGTCGGCTGGATGTGGGTGCCCGTTGGGAACAGCAGCTGTGGGGGCATGACACCACCTGGCGCCTGACGGTGTACAACGTCACCAATCAGCGCTACTGGACCAACATCGTGGCCGGCGGCCTGAACGGCTACAGCGGCAACGGCAATGCCACGGCGGACGTGGGAGATCCGCGCTCGGCCATGCTGACGGTGCAGTTCGCGCTGTAAGTGACGACAGGGCGGGGTGGGGTGCTGCCGGGCCTGCCCTTGTTCCTGCATTTTCCGTGGCCACCAAGGCCGCGATGTCATCGGGTGCTGCACCGGCATGCACCGGATCCCGGCGTTGTCTCCATGGACAGGAGGGATAGCGTGAAAGACAGGAAGGAAGATGGGTTCACTCCGACAGTCGAAAGCGGGGTGCCGGTAGGTAGGCAGTTTTCGGGTGCGGCATGTACCGCGTCCGGCATGGCTGCAGCAGATGCACGCCGTCGCCAGCTGTTGCAGCTGGCCGCCGGGGGACTGCTGGCCGGCGCGATGGTGCCATGGGCTGGCAGCGCCCGCGCAAAGGAGGCTGCGTCCGGCAAGGCAGCCGCGAAACTGGGCGGCGTGACACCGCTGGCCGATGCCAGGCCCGATCCGAAGGCGCTGATCGCCAACGGCTGGCCGGCACATGCCTCGGTGCTGATGATGCTGGGCGCCACGAAGCGCATTGCGGCCACGGTCAATGCGCCGAAGCAGAAGCCCTGGATGTACCAGGTGGCGCCGTCATTGAACAATGCCATCCATGCGCCAAAGGGCGGCTTCGTGGCTGAATCCCTGCTGGCCCGCAACATCACGCTGGCCTTCCTCACACCGGCCGATCCGGCTGCCAATGAGCTGCAGGCCGCCGGCATCCGGGTGGTGAAGACGGTCTTCCAGGACTTTTCGTCGATGCGCGACAGCATTGCGCTGACGGCGAAGGTGCTGGGCAACGATGCGCCCGCGCGTGCGCAGCGCTACCTGAAGCACCTGGATGACGAGCTGGCCGAGGTGCGTCGCATCAGCAGCGGCATTCCCGAGGCAAAGCGCCCGCGCGTGCTGCACATCGCGCAGTGGGAACCGCAGCTGCTGGTCGACGGATCAAACACCATCATCGACGAGTGGGTCCAGGCGGCCGGTGGCATCAATGCGGCGGCTTCCATCGAGGGCAGCCTGAGGCCGGTGTCGGTCGAGCGGCTGCTGGCGTGGGATCCGGACGTGATCATCGAGTCGGCCAGCAGCGCCGGGCAGAAGAAGGCCGCAGGCTTTGCGCAGCTGGGCGCCGTGCGTGCCGGGCGGCTCTACACCAACCCGGAAGGTGTGTTCCCGTGGGATCGCTATGGCTGCGAGATCACCCTGCAACTGCGCTGGGCACTGTCCCGGCTGCATCCGGACAGGCTGTCTGCCGATGACCTGCCGTCGCGGGTACAGGCGTTCTACCGACAGTTCTTCGACTACGCGCTGAGCGAGGGGGATGCCCATCGCATGCTGCAGGGACAGCCGCCAGCGAAGGGATGAGCGCGGCAGGTTTTCCGGGAAACCGGATGACCTGTCAGAACGAACCATCAAAAGAAAAACGGCTCTGTGGGAGCCGTTTTTCTTTGGGGGAGCCACGTCAGCCGAATGAAAGCGCTTCGTGGCGGGCCCTGCAAGCCGGGGAGAGCCCACATGCAATCGGGGCCCGAAGGCCCCGAGGGATGTACCTTGCATCGCGCATTGTCTGCGGTGTGGCCGGCACCACCGTGCCGGCCAGGGGGTCACTCCACCGTCACCGACTTGGCCAGGTTGCGCGGCTTGTCCACGTCGGTGCCCCGAGCCAGGGCAGCGTGGTAGGCTAGCAGCTGCAGCGGCACTACGTGCAGGATCGGCGACAGGGGGCCGGCATGGTCCACCAGGTTGATGACGTGCACGAAGTCCGACGGCTCGATGTGGGTGTCGCGATCGGCAAAGACGAAGAGTTCGCCGCCGCGGGCACGCACTTCCTGGATGTTGGACTTCAGCTTCTCGATGAGCGCGTCCTTCGGCGCCACCACCACCACCGGCATGTTGGCATCGACCAGCGCCAGCGGGCCGTGCTTGAGCTCGCCGGCAGCATAGGCCTCGGCGTGGATGTAGGTGATTTCCTTCAGCTTCAGCGCGCCTTCCATGGCGATGGGGAAGTGCACGTCACGGCCCAGGAACAGGGCGTGGTCCTTCTTGGCAAAGCGCTTGGCCCATTCCTTCACGGCGGGCTCGACGGCCAGCACGTGCTTCATGGCGGCCGGCAGGTGACGCATCTGGGCCAGCAGCTCGGTTTCGCGCTCGGGCGTGAGGTGGGCGCGCATCTTGGCCAGCACGATGGTGAGCAGGAAGAGCGCCGCCAGCTGGGTGGTGAAGGCCTTGGTGGAAGCCACACCGATCTCGGGACCGGCGCGCGTCAGGAAGCGCAGCTTGCTGTTGCGGATGAGGGCCGATTCCGGCACGTTGCAGATCGACAGCGTATCGGTCATGCCGTTGCCCTTGGCATGCTGCAGCGCGGCCAGCGTGTCGGCCGTCTCGCCCGATTGCGAGATGGTGATGACGAGCGTCTCGTCCTGCGGAACCGGGTCGCGGTAGCGGTATTCGCTGGCGATCTCCACGTCGGTGGGGATGCGCGCGATGGACTCCAGCCAGTACTTGGCCACCATGCCGGCGTGATAGCTGGTGCCGCAGGCCAGGATCAGGATGCGGCGGGTACGCTTGAAGATTTCTTCGGCATCGGCGCCGAACAGGCCCGGTTGCAGCGAGCTGGCATACTCGATCATCTCCAGCGTGTTGCCGATGGCGCCAGGCTGCTCGAAGATCTCCTTCTGCATGTAGTGGTCGTAGTTGCCCAGTTCGACCGCATCGGCCGACAGCTGGCTCTTGACCACCGGGCGCGTCACCACGTTGCCGGCGGCGTCACGGATGGTGTAGCCGTTGCAGGTGAGCGTGGCCAGATCACCTTCTTCCAGGTAGATGACGTGCTTGGTGACCTGCAGCAGGGCCGAGGTGTCGGAGGCGAGGAAGTTCTCGCCCTTGCCCGAACCTTCGCCGCCCACGCCCAGCAGCAGGGGCGAGCCGCGGCGGGTACCCACGACGGTGCCCGGCTCGCGGCTGCTGATGACGGCCAGCGCATAGGCGCCGTGCAGCTGCTTGATGGCCTTGGCCACGGCATCGGTCAGCGACAGGCCGCCCAGCACCAGCGAGTGCACCAGGTGTGCCACCACTTCGGTGTCGGTCTGCGAGGTGAACTCATAGCCCTTGGCCTTGAGCGCGCTGCGCAGCTCTTCGTGGTTCTCGATGATGCCGTTGTGCACCACCGAGATCTGCAGGTCGGAGCCCGTGGAGATGTGCGGGTGGGCATTGCCCTCGTTCACGCCGCCGTGCGTCGCCCAGCGGGTGTGGGCGATGCCGGTGGGGGCGTCGGCGTGCTTTTCCTTGGCGCGGGTGTCCAGCTCGGCCACGCGGCCCACGGCACGGACACGGTTCATGTGGCCTTCCGGGTCGAGCAGGGCCAGACCGGCGGAGTCATAACCGCGATATTCGAGTTTGCGCAGGCCCTCGATCAGGATGGGGACGACATTGCGCTGTGCTACGGCACCAACGATTCCACACATGGTTTCGATTCTCTAGTTGCTGTCGGGTTGGCGCGGCGGTCTGCCGCCGGATTCATTTGGTCTTGCGTTGCGGGCGTTTCCAGTCGGGCCGGGTGGTCTGCGGCACGCGGCTCAGCGTCAGCGAGTCGGCGGGCGCCTCGCGGGTGAGCGTGGTGCCCGCCGCCAGCGTGGCACCGCGTCGGACCGTCACCGGGGCGACGAGCTGGGAGTCGCTGCCCACGAACACGTCGTCCTCGATGATCGTCTTGTGCTTGTTGACGCCATCGTAGTTGCAGGTGATGGTGCCGGCGCCGATGTTGACGCGCGAGCCGATCTCGGCATCGCCCACGTAGGACAGGTGGTTGATCTTGCTGCCGGTGCCGGTGGTGGCGTTCTTGAGCTCGACGAAGTTGCCGATGTGGCTGTCCTCGCCCAGCTTCGTGCCGGGACGCAGGCGGGCGAACGGGCCGATGCGGCCCTGCGCGCCCACCTCGGCGCTGTCAATCACCGACATGGCCTGCACCTGGGTGCCATCGGCCAGCGTGCAGTCCTTCAGCACGCAGTTGGGGCCGATCTTCACGCCCTTGCCCAGCCGGACGGTGCCTTCGAAGACGCAGCCCACGTCGATGGACACGTCACGGCTGCATTCCAGCGTGCCGCGGATGTCGATGCGGTCGGGGTCGGACAGCATGACGCCGCTGTCGGTCAGACGGTCGGCCAGGTTGCGCTGGTGGCGACGCTCCAGGAAGGCCAGCTGGGTCTTGCTGTTGACGCCCAGCGTTTCCCACTCGGCGTCGGGGTGCGCTGTGACGACACCGGTGCCATCGGCCACGGCAGCGGCGATCACGTCGGTCAGGTAGTACTCGCCCTGGGCGTTGTCGTTCTTCAGGGCCGTGAGCCAGCGCTTGAGCGGCCCGGTGGGGCAGACCAGGATACCGGTGTTGATCTCATTGATCTTCAGCGTCTCGGCGTCAGCATCTTTCTGTTCGACGATGCGGCTGACGTTGCCGACGGCGTCACGCACCACGCGGCCGTAGCCAGTGGGGTCGGCCACGTGCTGAGACAGCAACGCCAGCTTACCGCCCCGGGCAGCATCGGCCAGGCGCTGCAGGGTGGAAGCCTTCACCAGCGGCACGTCGCCGTACAGGATGAGCGTGGGCACGTCATCGACCAGTATCGGAACGGCCTGGGCCACCGCGTGGCCGGTGCCCAGCTGGGGGGACTGCAGGGCCCACTGCACGTCGGTCTGCCCGGCAAATGCGGCCTGGACCTGCTCGCCACCATGACCATACACCACCACCAGTCGTTGCGGGTCGAGGGTGCGGGCGGTATCGACGACATGGCCGAGCAGGGACTTGCCGGCCAGCGGATGCAGTACTTTCGGCAGGTCGGAGTTCATCCGTTTGCCCATGCCGGCAGCCAGGATCACGATGTTCATCTGGATTTCTGGGGTGATTCAGGAAAGAAGGGCAGGGAAGGCGTGGCCTGGAACAACCATGCACCCTGGGCATGGCCCCATTGTGCGGGGGCCATGTTGCGTGCCGATGTCAGGTGGCCACGACATGCAGGGCAGCAGTGTATGCCGAAACGACTGATCCTGCCGTGAAGTAATGGTGCAACCAAGGGGTTCTGCACACCGACTTGTTACCGTTTGCAGCCCCCCGGGAGCCGCTCAGGCCGGTGGGTTGTCGGCCACCTCGGGCTGGCGGGCCAGGTCGACGATCTCGGGGTGCCCCTGGCCGCCCATCAGCGTGGGGGCCAGCGAACCGACGACCATGCCGGCGATGGCGCTGCCCAGTCCCACCAGCTGCGGCGGTACCAGGGCATCGGACATGAAGTGCTCGGCGTACTGCCAGGCCACCACGCCACAGATCATCGACAGCAGCGCACCCTGGGGGGTGGCACGGCGCCAGAACATGCCGAAGACCAGTGGTGTGAAGGCGGCCACCAGCGTCACTTTGTAAGCGTCCTGAACCATCTGATACATGGATGATTCGCTCTGCAAGGCGAACAGCGTCACGCAGCAGGTGAAGCCGATCAGGATGATGCGCAGCAGCACCAGCATGCTGCGGTCGGACAGCTTGTGGCCCCACATCGGCTGGATGACGTTCTCGGTGAGGACGGCGGTGGGGGCCAGCAGTGTGCCGCTGGCTGTGGACAGGATGGCCGAGAGCAGTGCACCGAAGAACAGAACCTGGGCAAACAGCGGCGTGCGCTGCAGGATCAGCGTGGGCAGCACCTGCTGGAAATCGTTCTCGTTGGCCAGCATCTGCTTGACCATGCCCGGGTCGATGAGCAGGGCCGAGACGGCGATGAACATTGGGATGAAGGCCATCAGCAGGTAGAGCGAGCCGCCCAGCAGCGTGCCCTGCCGGGCGATCTTCTCGGTACGGGCCGAGGTGACGCGCTGGAACACGTCCTGTTGCGCTACGGAGCCCAGTGCCATGGTGACGAAGGCGGCGATGAAGCCCAGCCAGTCGTGCAGTGACGCGCTGGGGAAGAGCTTCAGCCGGTCGGAGGCCTGGGCGGTGGCCACCACCTTGTCGACGCCGCCTGCCATGCCAGCCAGCATCCAGGCGATGTAGATCAGCCCGGCCACGATGATCACGGTCTGGAAGAGGTCAGTGAAGGCCACTGACCACATGCCACCGAAAAGCGTGTAGACGCCCACGATGACTGCGCCCAGCACGATGCCCTGCTCCAGCGTGATGGCGTTGCCCGACACGGTGTGGATGACGATGCCTAGGGCCACCAGGTTGGCCGAACTCCAGCCCAGGTACGAGATGGAGATGGCAGCGGCTGAGGCCAGCTCGATGGTGCGGTTGTATCGCTTTTTGTAGAAGTCACCCACCGTCATCAGCTTCAGCCGGTAGTAGGGGGCGGCCAGGAAGATTGCCACGAAGATCAGGCAGAAGGCGGCCCCGAAGGGATCGCCCACCACGCCGCGCAGGCCTTCCTTCAGGAAGGTGGACGAGACGGCCAGGATCAGCTCGGCGCCGAACCAGGTGGCGAACACCGTGGCCGTGTTCATGTGAAGCGGCAGACTTCGGCCGGCGACCAGGTAGTCGGCCGAATTCTTGACACGCCGTGCGGCGTAGAACCCGATGCAGATCGTCACTGCGAAATAGCAGGCAACCAGGGTAACGAGCATGGGGGTCTCCTGGAAAGCGGAGGAGGAACGAAATGGGCCTGGCAGGCCCGGCGGCGAAGGGTCAGGAGAATCTGGGATGGCACCGCGCGCCGGCGGACGGCGGTGCCAGGGGGCTAGTTGAGATGGCGCCAGATCTGCAGGGCCAGGATGATGGCCAGGAGCACGATGCCCACCTGCAGCCAGCGCAACGTTCTTCGCTGGTCACGGGCGATGTGTTCCAGCAACCGTTTCTGGGCAGGGTCCATGGCCGGTTCGGCCTGGGTCTTGAGTGCGGCATGCAGCAGGCGTGGCAGCTCGGGCACCAGCTGTGCCCAGCGGGGGGCTTCCTGGCGGACCTTGTTGTCAAAGCCCTGCCAGCCCACCTGCTGCTTGATGAAGACTTCCAGGATGGGCTGCGCCGTGACCCACAGATCCAGGTCGGGGTTGAGCTCGCGGCCCAGGCCCTCGATGTTGAGCAGCGTCTTCTGCAGCAGCACCAGCTGGGGCTGGATCTCGACGTTGAAGCGACGCGACGCCTGGAAGAGGCGCATCAGCACGATGCCCAGCGAGATCTCGCGCAGCGGCCGGTCGAACACCGGCTCGCAGCAGGCGCGCACGGCGCCTTCCAGCTCCTCGGCCCGCGTGTTGGGCGGCACCCAGCCGGATTCGATGTGCAGCTCGGCCACCCGGCGGTAATCGCGCTTGAAGAAGGCCAGGAAGTTCTGTGCCAGGTAGCGCTTGTCATGGTCGGAGAGTGTGCCGACGATGCCGAAGTCCAGCGCGATGTAGCGATTGAAATCGTCCGGCCCGATGCCCACCAGGATGTTGCCCGGGTGCATGTCGGCGTGGAAGAAGCCATCGCGGAAGACCTGCGTGAAGAAAATCTCCACGCCATCGCGCGAGAGCTTTTCCAGATCGATGCCGGCGGCGCGCATGCGGTCGAGCTGGCCGATGGGGATGCCGTCGACCCACTCCATCACCAGCACGTTGCGCCGGCAGTAGTCCCAGTACATCTGCGGGATGCGCAGCAGCGTGGAACCCTCGAAGTTGCGCTTGAGCTGATTGGCGTTGGCGGCCTCGCGCACCAGATCCAGTTCGTCGTGCAGGTAGTGATCGAATTCGTCGACCACCTCCATCGGGCGCAGCCGCCGGGCGTCGGCCGACAGGCGCATGGCCAGCGTGGCGCCGGTGCGCAGCAGGCTCAGATCGTCTTCGATCACGTCCAGCATGCCCGGGCGCAGCACCTTCACGGCTACCTGGATGCCGTCGTGCAGGCGGGCACGATGCACCTGGGCAATGGAGGCCGAGGCGATGGGCTCGCGGCCGAACTCGGCAAAGGCCTTGTCCAGAGGCATCTCCAGCCCGCGTTCGATCTCGGCCACGGCCAGATCGGCCGGGAAGGGCGGAACCCGGTCCTGCAGCAAGGCCAGTTCGTCCGCGATGTCGGGCGGCAGCAGGTCACGCCGGGTGGACAGCACCTGGCCGAATTTCACGAAGATCGGCCCTAGGCTCTCGAAGGCCATTCGCAGGCGCACCCCGCGTGGTTCGCGGATGGTGCCCATCCGCAGCCAGCGCGTCATGCGTAGCAGCCACGGTGAGCGCGAGCTGCTGGCCGCGCCGCTGACCACCAGTTCATCCAGGCCGAAGCGGCGGACCGTCCAGAGGATCCGGATCAGCCGACGTGTGCTGGAAAACCAGGAGATGGGTCCGTTCACCTCAATCCTCGGCGTCGTCGCCGGTACGCAGGGTGTTGAAGTCGTACAGGGTGCGGTCCATCAGGTGGGACGGCCGCACCCTGCCCAGGGAGGAAAAGATCGTCTCCAGGCGACCGGGGAAGCGCTTTTCCCAGGACTTGAGCAGCTCCTTGGTCTCGGCGCGCTTCAGGTTGGGCTGGCTTCCGCACAGGTTGCACGGGATGATCGGATACTGCTGGACCTCGGCCCAGCGGATGAGATCCTTCTCTTCCACATAGGCCAGAGGCCGGATGACCACATGGCGGCCGTCGTCCGAGACCAGCTTGGCCGGCATGGTCTTGAGCTGGCCGCCATAGAAGAGGTTCAGGAAGAACGTGGCCAGGATGTCGTCGCGGTGGTGGCCCAGCGCGATGCGCGTGGCCCCCAGCTCGGACGCCACCCGGTACAGGATGCCGCGCCGCAGCCGCGAGCAGAGCGAGCACTTGGTCTTGCCATCGGGGATGACCCGCTGCACCGTGCTGTAGGTGTCTTCCGTCTCGATGTGATATTCGACGCCCAGCTTCTGCAAGTAGTTGGGCAGCACGTCGGCCGGAAAGCCCGGCTGACGCTGGTCGAGGTTCACCGCCACGATGGAGAACGGCACCGGCGCGCGTTTCTGCAGCCCGAGCAGGATGTCCAGCATGGCGAAGCTGTCCTTGCCGCCCGACAGGCAGACCATCACTCGGTCGTTCGGGCCGATCATGTCGTAGTCGGCAATGGCCTGGCCGGTCAGCCGGTACAGTCGCTTGGAGAGCTTGTTGTTCTCGTGGTCCTCGCGTCGGGTGTCGCGCAGGGCCGGGCGGGATGCGGCGGGCGGCACAGCGGGATGGCCTGCCGGGACTTGCGTCCGAGCGGCGGCAGGGGCTGAGCCGCCCGGGTTGGCCGACGGGGCGCCCGCGTCTGCATCACCGTGCAGCGTTTCCAGTCCACCCAGCCAGGCCGCCTGCTTTTCGTCCAGCGGGCTTTCCTGCGTGGGGAGCCTGCCCGTGCCAGGGCGACGGATCTCGTCGATGCGGATGGTCTGGGTGATTGGCCGGTCTGCGTAGCTGGCGCTCTCGGCGGGCTGGGAATGACTGGCCTGCATGGCGTCGTGATTGTCGGCGATGGAAGGAAGGATGCGACCGGAAACGAAGGGCCGGACATCGCGTCCGCCCGGGCGTCCTGCTGTCCAGGACATCGGCTCGGGGAGGTCTGCGCATGCAATGCCCGTCCAGACTTTGCCGAGGACGCAATCATAGCGGCTTTAGGGGCCGAGTGACGGATTTTGCGCTCCATGTGGCCCGCCTTTTACAAAAAAAGCACGTGGGGCGGGCGTGTCAGCGACCCGTGAGGGGCGCTCTGTCCATCAGGCTGGCATCACGTGGCAGGCCCAGCAGGTGCTGGCCGCCATCGACCAGCAGCGTGGTGCCGGTGATCGAGCGGGTCTTCATGGCAAAGACCACGGTATCGGCAATGTCTTGGGCCGTGCTGGAGGCGCCCAGCGGCGACAGCGTGCGGTGCGCATGGGCAAACGTGGCCTCGTCCTGCAGGTAGCTGGGCAGCGTGAGGCCCGGCGCCACGCCCACCACGCGCATCCGGGGCGCTAGCGCCTGCGCCAGCATGGTGGTGGCAGTAGACAGGGCGGCCTTGGACAGCGTATAGGACAGGAAGTCCGGATTCAGGTTGAAGAGCTTCTGGTCCAGCAGATTGACGATGACCCCCTGAACCGGTGCCGCAGGCAGCTGACTGACCAGGGATTGCGCCAGCAGCAGCGGTGCCATCAGGTTGGGCACCAGATGCTGTTGCAGGCTCTTGGGCGTGAATGATCGGATGTCGTCGTATTCAAAGCGCGAGGCGCTGTTGACCAGCCCGGAGACGGGGCCCAGCGCATCCGCCAGGCGGGGCACCAGAGTCTGGCACTGGCCGGCATCGTCCAGGTCGGCCTGGAGCACCACGGCCCGACGGTCCAGTGCCTGAATGTCTTGCACTGTCTGTTCTGCCTCGGCCACGGAATCGCGGCAATGCACGCCGATGTTCCAGCCATCCTGCGCCAGGGCCAGGGCAATGGCGCGGCCCAGCCGCTTGCCCGCCCCGGTGACGAGGGCGACGCGTGGCGCGGCCGCTGATCCCTGCGTGGCGGTGGCGCGTGTGTCGGCAGAGGCAACCATGTCGTCGACGGGAGACCCTGCAAAGGCAGAAGGGGTGGACGGAGCGTGTTCCATGGCGGGGCACTGTAGCATGAGGGGTGCATGTTATCGGCCGGCGTTGCGCTTGGCCCCTTTCCTGGATGGTGCTTTCATGTCCCTGTCTCATTCCCGCGTCGAGTCTGCTCTGCCCGTGCCCGACCGCGAGGCCCTGGCGGTCAGCCAGAAGCTGTCGATGCACATCGCGGCCGAGATTGCGCGCAACGGTGGCTGGCTGAGCTTTGCGCGCTACATGGAAATGGCGCTCTACGAGCCGGGTCTGGGCTATTACAGCAATCCCGGCCAGGTCTTCGGCGCGGCAGGCGACTTCGTGACGGCGCCGGAGCTCACGCCGCTCTTCGGGGCCACCCTGGCTCGACAGGTTTCCCCGTGGCTGAAGGATCCGGCGTTGGCAGGCAGTGGCCAGGTGGTGCTGGAAGTGGGCGGAGGCAGCGGCATGCTGGCTGCACAGCTGCTCAATGCGCTGGACAACGTGGGGCACCATGAGGTGCGTTATCTGATTCTGGAGCTGTCGGCCGAACGCCGCGAGCACCAGCGTCAGACACTGAAGAGCCTGGCCCCGGGCCTGATGGACCGGGTGGGATGGCTGGATACCTTCCCCGAGCGCTTTGCGGGTGTGGTGGTGGCCAACGAGCTGCTGGATGCCATGCCGGTGCAGCTGTTCGAGTGGCAGGCCAACGCGGAGGCGGAGCTGCAGGAGATGGGCGTGACGTGGGTGGACGGCCAGTTTGCCTGGGCGCCGCGCCCGGCCGATGCGGCGCTGACGGAAACCGTGACCGCGCTGCGCAATCGGCTGGGGCCGGAAGGCGCGCAGTGGCACAGTCCCTACCGCTCGGAAATCTGCCCGGCGCAGCAAGCCTGGATGTGCACGCTGGCCGACTGCGTGACGGCCGGCGTGGTGATGCTGCTGGACTATGGGTTTGCCGCACCCGAGTATTACCACCCGCAGCGGGATCAGGGCACGCTGATGTGCCACTACCGGCACCGCAGCCACGCCGATCCCTTCCTGTGGCCGGGGTTGAGCGACATCACGGCACATGTGGATTTCACGGCGCTGGCCCGGGCGGCCACGGCCGAGGGCTTCTCGCTGGTGGGCTACACCTCGATGGCAGCCTTCCTGCTGAATGCCGGCCTGCTGGATGAGCTGGCGGACCTGCCACGCGAGCCCGAGAGCTTCTGGTTCGCCCAGGCCCAGGCGGTACAGCAGCTGATTTCCGAGGCCGAGATGGGCGAACTCTTCAAGGTGATCGCCTTCGAGAAGAATCTGCGTGAAGCGGCCTCGGTGCTGGGCTTTGGCGGAGACCGGGCGGTGTGAGGACTGTCACTCGATGTTGGCCAGCTTGTGGGTCTGGATGCTGAGCTGCCACCGGGGGCGGCCGGGTCGCTGGTTGAGCTGCCCCAGCTGGGTGATGGTTTCCAGCATGTTCATCCGGCCATCCACGTCGCAGGGCGACAGATAGTAGCGGTCGGCCCGGATGCTGTCCTCGATCTGGGCACAGAAGGCGCGCACGTCGCCATCCACCACGATGCGCACCTCGTGCGCGAACTTGATGTGGCGCTTCTGGTAGGCCTGCTGATAGAGGCGCTTCGGGCTGGTGGCGATGTAGTCGATCTGCGGCGGCACCGGCTTCAGGCCGTTGGTCTCGATGGCCAGAAAATGACCCTCGGCCTTCAGGCTGTCCAGCAGCCGCTCGGTGAGGCTGGATGGTGGGTTCCCCGCCGGTGATGATGACGTTGCGGGCAGAGAATGTCCGAACCTTGGCCAGGATGTCCCCCAGCGTCATGGTGCCGAAGCGGTTGTAGTCGGTATCGCACCACGGGCAGGCCAGATTGCATTTGCCGAAGCGGATGAAGACGCTGGGCATGCCGGTGTTGAAGCCCTCGCCCTGCAGTGTCTCGAAGATCTCGACGATGCGGTAGGGGGTTTCAAGGAGCGTTGCCGTTTCCGGTGTTGCCACCGGCACGCGCTTCGACGGGGAGCGCGGCGCATGGAACTGCCCGAGCATGGCGATGTGCCGTGTCGTGATCAGCTCGTCAGCGGGAATGACCTGTACGGATGTCAGCGGATGCAGCGGTGTGTGCGTCTGCCCGGTGCACGGGTGTGGATGCTCGATGGACTGCCTGCTGGAAATGTGATGTTCTGAAGCCGGGCGGTCGGTGGATGATTCGGCGTTCATCCGCTGTACTCGCAATAGGATGTGGGGGTTTCCCACAGGCGGATGAGGCTGACCGGCAGGCCCTGGGCCTGAAGGACATGAAAGATATGGGCCGAAATGTTCTCGGCCGTGGTGCGCATGGGCAGGCCATGGACCTTGGAATCCAGTTCCTGCAGCAGCGTGGCGACCCGGCATTCGCGCGGACTGCCGGTGTCGTAGAGAAAGGCGTGGTCCATCGGGTCGACCACGTGGCGCTTCACGATGTCCTTCAGGTCCGCATAGTCCATCACCATGCCGGCCTTGGCGCCGCTGGTGTGCAGCGGACCGCCCACCTCCACCTGCAGCCGGTACGTGTGTCCGTGCAGGTTCCTGCATTTGCCGTCGTGACCATCCAGCATGTGCGCGATGTCGAAGCTGAATTCCTTGGCGATCTTAAGCATGGTGCTGCTCCTTCGCCTGCGCGGCATCGCGTTTCGTCAGGTATTCGTGCAGGCCGCGTTCGCGCAGCACGCAGCTGGGGCATTGGCCGCAGCCGCCTTCCACGCCCAGATAGCAGGTGTGCGTGTGCTGGCGGATGTAGTCGAAGGCACCCAGCCGGTCAGCCAGCGCCCAGGTGTCCTTCTTGGTCAGCCACATCAGCGGCGTGCGGATGTCGAAGGTGTAGTCCATGGCCAGGTTCAGCGTGACGTTCATCGACTTCACGAAGACATCACGGCAATCCGGGTAGCCGCTGAAATCGGTTTCGCACACGCCGGTGTAGAGTGTGTGGATGCCCCGGGCCTTGGCATGGATGGCGGCATACAGCAGGAACAGCGCATTGCGCCCGTCCACGAAGGTGTTGGGGGGCTG
>CALIXC010000208.1 GCA_938046755.1 uncultured Lautropia sp.
GACCATGTCGAAGTGCTTCTGCATTTCGTCGAGCAGACGCCCGAAGCGCGAACTCATCAGCAGGTCCAGGGCGTTGCCCGCCGCGCGACCGGCCGGCAGCACCCGCAGTGCCGAACCGCGCACGCCCTTGACGCACTGATCCAGCGACGCGCGGCGCGTGAGCAGCTGTACCAGACCCGGCGTGCCCGGCGGCAGACCCATCACCTGCCCCACCGACGGACGCCGCAGGTCGGCGTCGATCAGCAGCACCCGCCGTGTGGTGGCCAGGGCCGCACCCAGGTTGCAGGCCACGGCCGTCTTGCCCTCGCCATCCATGGCCGAGCTGACAGCCACCACCTTCATGTCCTGCTCCATGCCGGCCAGCGCCACCGAGGTGGCCAGCGTGCGGACGGCCTCGGCATAGAGGGAATCGGGCATCAGGGTCTGCATGCGGGCAGTCTTGCTCATGCGCGCCCCCGCAAGCTTCGGAATGGCGGTGAGCAGCGGACGGCCCAGCTTGGTCTCCACGTCGTCGGTGCGGCGCAGCGTGTTGCGGATCTGGTCCATCAGCACGATCGCGAAGAAACCCACCAGCAGACCCAGCAGCGCGCCGATGGTGGTCATCAGCACCAGCTGCGGCTTGACCGGCAGCGTGGGCACCTGGGCGGGGTCCACCAGCCGTGCCGGCGGCTTCACGAAGTCACCGGCGGCCGTCACCTCGCGCAGGCGTCCCAGGAAGGTCTGGTACAGCTGGCGGTTGGTCTGGACTTCCTGCTCCATCTGGCGGGCGGCAATCTCCTTGCCGCCCAAGTTCTGGTAGGTCTGACGGGCCGAGGCCAGGCTTGCGGCAATCTGGCGCTCGTTGGCACGCGCCGCTTCCAGCTCACCGCTGATCTCGCGGCGGGCCGCTTCCACCTGTCGGCGCAGGTCATCCTGAGCCTGGGAAAGCTCGGTGGCAGCCTTGCGGTACTGCGGGTGTGCCTCGCCCATCTGGCTGCGCAGCTCGGCCAGACGCGCCTCGGCACTGCTCTGAAGCTCGCGGGCACGGGCCACGGCGGGGTTGTTGGCAATGGCGGGCGTGCCCATCACGCGCCCCCAGTCGCTGCTGGACGCCTGCTTCTGGGCATCCTGGGCAGCGGCCAGCCGGCCACGGGCGTCGATCAGCCGCTGATTCAGGATGGAGATCTGCCGATCGGACCCTTCGTCGGCGTCACGCGCCACGATGCCGTTGGCGCGCCGGTATTCGGCCAGCGCCTGCTCGGAGCGGTCCAGGTTGGCTTTGAGCTGCGCCAGGCGCTCGTTCAGCCACTGGTCGGCCTCACGGGTGGCGGCATAACGGGCATCCATGTCGGCGCGGATGAAGGCTGCCGGCACCTGGTTGACGATAGTGGCGGCCAGCTGCGGGTCTTCCGACTGGAACGACACCTTCACCAGCGGCCGCTGGTGCACCTTCACCACCTTCAGGTGGTCATGAAAGTAGTTGAGCGCCCGCTCTTCCAGCTCGTTAGCAGCGGTCGACTCCTTGGCCAGCCAGGCGGCACGGATGTCGGCAATGAGGTTCTGCAGCGGGCCATAGGCCACGAACTCGGGCCGCGACGTGAGGTTCAGGTCGCGAATGACGCGCAGCGCCACGTCCGAGGTTTCCAGGAATTCGGACGCGCCGTCTTCCACCGACACGTTGGCCAGGCCGCCGCCCACGTCCTGGATGGACACGGGGCCCTTGGTGGACTCGAAAGTGACGGACGAGGTGGCCTCGTAGACCGGCGTGGTGCGCAGGCCGACCACCAGTGCGATGAGCGACGCCAGCAGCACCGGCACCAGCAGGTGGCGGCGCTCGCGCACGATCAGCCGCCAGTAGTCGACGATGATGGGCGTGGTGCTGGTGGCCTCGGGCGCCACATGGGTGCTCGACGGAGCCACGTCGAAGGGAGAAAGGAAGGAGGGTGCCACCGGCACCATCTGGTTGCGATCAGGATTGTTCACAGTCAGTCGATGCGGCTGGGGCCGCTCCAAATGAATATCAGGGTCATCTCGCGGCGGCGCTGCCCCTGCGCCTGCCGGGCCCGGCCCAGGGCCAGGTGATGCGGACGCCGGACACCCCCAGCGGGACGCCCGATGCCGATGTGATGCCTTCGAGGGCCGAACGCATGGCCCTCAGGCGCGGGCGGGCGCTGCGCCCACCGGTTGCGCCATGTTCCAGACCTGCTGCCACTTGGGCAGCACGGCCTCCATCGAGTAGGTGGCCTCGGCCTCGCGCCGTGCTGCCTCAACCAGCGCCTGATAGCGGGTACGGTCACGCACCAGCGCCTCGGTCAGCTCGGCAAACGATGCACCGGTGGGCTGCGCCTCGATGAGCGCACCGCCCCGCTGCGCGGCACCGTCGATCATGTCGCCCACCACTTCGCCGGCCCGGGAGATCATGGCCGGCATGCCGGCCTCCAGAGCCTCCATCAGCACATAGGGCTGCCCTTCCGGGTGCTGTGAGGGCAGCCACAGCAGATCGTTCTCAGCCAGCTTCGCGCGAGTCTGTTCGGCCGGCACCCGGCCCACCAGCTCCACGCAGTCCTCAAGCCCCAGCGCAGCGATGCGCCCGGGAATCTCGGATTCCAGGGGACCGGCACCACAGAGCTGAAGGTGCACCGGCACACCGCGATCACGCAGGATCTTCATGGCGTCCAGACACTGCATCACGCCCTTTTCTGGCACGAAGCGGGCCAGGTACAGGATGCGGAAAGGATCGTGGCCACCGGGCGTGCGTTCGGGCACCGGCTCCATGAAGACGGCGTTGTTGACGGCCACAGCCGCCATGGCCGCCCGCCCACCGATGGCCCGGGACTGGGCAGGGCTCAGCACCACCACCCGGTCGGACAGGCTCAGCACCCAGCGGGTGATGCGCCGCAGCCAGGTGCGGCCGTCGTCGGGGCCATGCAGCATGCAGCCATGCACCTGGTAGATGACAGGCACACGTAGAAGGCGCGACAGCAGCACGAAGCCGCCGTCACGCACCACACAGACCGGACGCACCGAGCTGTTGACGTGAGCCACAACCTGGCCACCCTCAGCCTTGGCCTTTTTCAGGCGACGTGCAAATTCGCGGTAATCGGCCACCAGCCGGCGCAGCTGCGCCCATGCCCCCCTTTCTTCGGGCCGCCGTCCGATCTGGAAATAATCCAGCCGGACCGGCAGGTGCTGCGCAATCTCTTCCAGAAGCAACATGTGACGCGCAACCCCGCCCACCAGCCCGCGCGCAGGCCCGGTGGAAACCACGATGGATGGCGAATCTGCCATGAAACTCCCTCTGTGCGAAGCGCAGCGCCGCCTGCACGGCACCGTGTGACGGAATGACGGAATCGGACCGCTGCCACGGCACGGCCCCCATCGAAAAAGCATCCGGGGAAGGCCTGAACGCTCTCAGGCCTTCCCCGGATTGCTGGACAGGGTCTCAAGGAACCCCGAACGGGATAGTTTTACTGGATTTTTCGAAACCCGTTTGTCGCTTCTAGTAAATGACGTAACTCTTTCAGCACCCGATGCGTGTCGTGATAAGCGCCACCGTCCTGCATGCGTAAGAAATTTCCGGCAATCACTCGGCATCCGGCGCGCCGCAGCGCCTCGGGATCATGAACGACCTGTCGCCAGCATTCATCATCGGGTTGATTACCCAGGTAATCGGGCGGAACGTCGTCGATATTCACCAATACCGTATCGATGAAAGGACACTTCAAATGCTCATGCAGCACATTCACATGATCGGCGTCGGTAAAATTATCAGTCTCACCTAATTGGGTCATTATGTTACATACATAGACTACCTCAGCCGTCGTGCGGCAGATGGCCTCGCCGATTTCCTCCACCAGCAGGTTGGGCAGGATGCTGGTATAGAGACTGCCCGGCCCCAGCACCACCAGGTCCGCACGCAGAATGGCCTCCACCACCCGGGGCGAGGCATGGCGGGCGGGCTCGCCTTGGGTGGTGGTCAGCGCCACCTGGCGGATGGGCTTGCGGCACAGCCCGATCTTCGACTCGCCACTGACGCAGCTGCCATCGGCGAAGGTGGCATGCAGCACCAGCGGCTCGGGCGCAGCTGGCAGGATCCGCCCGTTCACCTGCATCCAGGCCGACAGGAGCGCCAGCGCCTCGGAAATGGAGCCGCGCATTTCCTTCAGCGCGGCGATGAGCAGGTTGCCGATGGCATGCCCCGACAGAAAGGCGTCGTCGGTGTCAAAGCGGTACTGGAACAGCTCCAGCATCAGCGGATCCAGATCGGCCAGTGCGCAGATGCAGTTGCGAATGTCGCCCGGCGGCACCACGTCGATGTAGTCGCGGATGATGCCACTGCTACCCCCGTCGTCGGCCACCGTCACGATGGCCGAGATGTCCACGTCCAGCGTCTTCAGTCCGCGCAGGATCACCGGCAGACCGGTTCCACCACCGATGACGGCAACACGGGGCTTGCCCGTATCCCGGGCCTGTCTATCTTTCAGAGCACACCTGCCTTCTTGTCGGAAACGCCCTGCACCGGCGTGTCGACGCCTGAAACGGCTGCCGGTTGCGCTGCCGTGGGTCGGCCGCTGACCGGGCGGCCCGCGGCCTCGTCCTCACGGTCGATGCGCCGCCAGATCCAGTTGGTCCAGCCGATGAAGGCCAGAAGTGCCACCACGAAGCTACCGAACAGTACCGGCTCGGATACGCCCAGCGCCCAGCCGGTCACGCCCACCAGGCCGCAGCAGAAGGCCGCCACGTGGATGACGAACACCGCCTGACCGGCCGTGCAACCCAGCCGCTGCACCAGGTGGTGCAGGTGCTTCATGTCGGGCGTCATGGGGGTGACGCCGGCCAGGATGCGGCGGATGATGCAGGAAGCGGAGTCGGCCAGCGGCACCGCCACCACCCACAGGCACACCACCGGCTTGACGCTGGCTGCACCGTAGGCCGAGGTGACATGAATGGCATACCATGCCAGCGTGAAGCCCAGCAGCATGCTGCCGCTGTCACCCAGGAAGGCTGCGGCCTTGCGCCGGAACGGACTGCGCAGGTTGAACCACAGGAAGCCTGCGATGCCGCCCAGCAGTGCCGCTGCCAGCGGGATCATGCCGCCCGCATAGGGCGCCGGCTCCACGCCCAGCATGGCGGCATGGCGCGAGGAGATCATCAGCGCCACCATGAACCAGAACAGGCTGATGAAGCCCAGGCCGCCGCACAGGCCGTCAGCGCCGTCAGTGAAGTTGACGGCATTGATGACTGCCACCGTGCCGATGACGCTGACGGGGAACATGATCCACCAGGCCGACACTTCGCCGATGCCCAGCACGTCACCCACCGAGGGCAGGATCTGCCCGCCCAGCATCACGCCGGCCAGCGCCGCGCCCAGCTGCACCATGGCGCGATAGCGCGCCCGGATGGGGCTGCGGTCATCGATCATGGCCACCACGAAGAGCAGGATGCCCCCCACCCAGTAGCCCAGCGGGGCGCGCTGCCCGGCCGGCGCCGCCAGCTGCAGCAGCACGGCCACAGCCAGGATGGACCAGCCGCCGATGAGCGGGATCTCGCCCTTGTGGGCCTTGCGGAAGTTGGGTTTGTCCACCCAACCGGTGCGACGGGCCACCGGCTTGAGCGCCAGCATCAGGAACAGAGACAGCAACGCCCCGACCAGGAATGTCGTCCAGGGAAACGAGGCCAGGAAGGCCCCCAGGTCAAGATCAGGCATGGAATGACACCGGAACGAAGTGCAACTGTGACAGGAGGAAAGAGAGGAGGGCTCGCACGCGCAGAAGATACCCCGTTGCCGTGCGTCGGACAATTTTACGCCACGACCGGGAAAGGGGTACTCAGAGCATGACAAAGAAGCTGAAGATTGTAGGCGAGCCCCGGCCGGGCCCGTGTTGCCTCGCAGGCCAGAGCACACATCATTTTTGCAGATTGCAGCACTTCTTACACCGTCGCGCCCTCGTTAACAGGAAGCACCCTTAATATCGGCGCTATTGGGTGATTTTCCGTCTGCCGTGCTGGCAGGCATCCAGCGACACCCGGACGCATCCCCGTGTGTGCCGCACTGCGGCCCGGACTCCGTCCTGCCCGGACCGGACTTTCACATCGTGCACAGCCCGGAGCCTCCATGCCCGTTGCATGCCGGTCCGTCACTTGCCGCGTGCAACCCTTCCCTCACTCTTGTCTGGCACCCCGCCGGCCACGGCCGGTCCGTGCACCTCCTCCATGGCGCGCCTGAAAACCAAGCTGCACAGTTTCTACCGCACCCACCGGTCCTCGCTCTATACCTTCGTCATGCTGGCGGCCGAGCGGGTGCTGCAGATGTTCATCGGCCTCTGGATTGCCAGCCACATCGCCCGCCGCTTCGACCACGCCACTTTCGCCAACTGGCAGATCGCCATGTCGCTGTGGCTGGTGTTCGGCACCATCGGCAGCATCTCGGGCGAGCGCGTGCTGCTGCCGCGCATCTGCGCCGAGCCGGCCGAGACCATGCCCCGGCTCTGGAACACCGCACTGGCAGCCAAGCTCATCAGCGGCCTGCTCACGGCCGTGCCGCTGGTACTGTGGTGTGCCACCATGCCCGATCCCACCATCCTGCAGCTGGCCATGCTGTGGGCGCTGCAGCTGCTCATCGGGCAGCCGGTGTCGCTGGCCGTCCATGAATACTATGCCCGCGAGAACTTCCGCTTCCCGCAGATCGCCCGCATCCTGGGCATGTTCTCGCGACTGGGCGTCGTGATGATCGTCATGTGGGTCAACGGCCCCGTCACCTGGGTGATCTGGGGCTGGATCGCCGAGATCATCGTCATGAGCATGCTGCTGTGCCGCAACTGGCTGTCCGACGCGCGCATCCACCCAAGCCTCGTGGACTGGCCGCTCATGCGTAGCCTGTTCGCCCAGGGTGCGGCGCTGGCCGTGGCCTCCAGTGCCTCGGTGGCACTGTCGCGCATCGACCGGGTCACGCTGGGCAAGACCATGCCCCCCGACGTGCTGTCGCAATACGCTGCCGCCATGACGCTGCTGGAGGCCGCCTTCGCCTTCGCCGCCATGCTGGCGGTGGTGGTGGGCGCCAAGACGCTCTTCAAGCCCGGCCTTATCAACCGCAACCACCACATCGGCATCGCCTTGTTCGCGGCCGGCATCGGCCTGGCGCTCACGCTGGTGCTCGATCTCATCGCCCACCCGCTCATGACGGGCATCTACGGTGACAGGTACGCCGAATCGGCGACCTACCTGCGCATCGCCGCCGGCCTGCTGCCGCTGGTCTTCGCCCAGGCCATCCTGCAGGCCCCGCTGCTCATCCGTGCCACCAAGACCTTCCACGTCACCAAGGCCGTCACCGCTTTCGGGCTGGGTGTGGTGGTGGCCAGCTGGGCCGCCCACCATGAGCACTACACCTGGATCAGCGCCGGCGCCTACATCGGCTATCTCACGCTCATCCTCTTCGACCTGAATGAACTGCGCCGCCGCGCGGCCGAGCTGTACGGCATCGGCAAGCAGCCGGCCCGTGCGACCGCCAGCAAAACCGAGGCCGTCGCCGTGGCCGAAGCCGTAGCCGAAGCCGCTGACGCCCCTCAGTGACAACCCGCCCGAACCCATGCCTACCTGAACCTGCGCCCTGCTGACCCGCATCGGCCCGGACCGTCGCTCCGCCCGGCCAAAACGGACACCGGACGTTTCCGTCCCCTCACGCAACCCGAACCGACGCCATGGCATCTACTGCTGCCACCCCCGACCTCATCGTCGCCCCCGGTCTGTCCCTGCGCACGCCGCAGCGCGTGCAGGGCTGGGCACCGTGGGCCTTCTGGGTGGTCCTGTACTTCTTTCTGACTTATTTCGAGACCCAGAGCGTAGGGGGCGTGAAGTACGCCGTGCTCTGGCGCAGCGCCGTCTTCCTGCCCGCCCTCTTCGTCATCTGGACCCACCCGCTGCCGGTGGGTGCACGGGCCATGGCCTCGCTCTTCTGGGCCTACCTGTTCTTCTGCTTTGGGCCCATCTGGGGCATCGCGCTGGGCATCCCCGATGTTGCCTACTCGGTCAACCTGTCGGCCAACCGCATGTTCGTGCCCGTCATGCTGATGGCGCTGATGGGCCTGCGCTGGTACCCGGTGGCCGACCTGGCCGTGCGGGTGTTCCCGCTCTTTCTGTGCCTCATCTCCATTCCGCTACTGGCCGGCATCCTGCCGCCGGTGGGCCTGCAGTGGTCGCTGGCCGCCGTCTCGGGGATCGATCTCACCGCCTACAACAGCGTCTTCCAGAACCAGCACTCGGCCTCGCTCGCCCACGCCATTGCCGGCATCAGCGCCTTCACACTGGCCGCGCGCTTCCCCGGCAAGCGTTCGCTCTTCTACCTGGCACTGGCCATGGGATGTCTGGCGCTGTGCGTGCTCACCACCGCCCGCGCGGGCCTGCTGGGCATGATCCTCGGCCTCATCCTGGTCGCCTTCTTCACCCGCAAGATGAAACTTCTGGCCGCCCCGGTCGTCCTGGTCTTTGTGGCGCTGCTCGTCACCGCCATGGTCAAGCCCGAGATGATCCAGATGGTGCAGAACCGGCTGACCGGCCAGACGCTCTATACCCACGGCCCCAGCGCCGACACCCTCACCAGCGGCCGTCTCACGCTGCAGGCCGACGCCCTGCGCGGCTGGTCCCAGAGCGAGCCGCTGCAGCTCGTCTTCGGCGTGGGCCGCGAGGGCACCAAGGAAAACAACCTGCGCCTGAACGGCAGCCTGCTCATCGCCCACAGTGCCTTCGTCGACGAACTCAGCGCCTACGGCATCATCGGCTTCATGTCGCTGATGATCACCCTCTTCATGGCCTATCGGCTGGCTTGGCAAAACGCCCGGTCAGGCTACCCGGCAGGGTTGGCCTGCCTGGTGGCGCTATGCGTCTTTGGCAGCCTGCAGGCCATGGACTATTCATTCCAAAACATGATCATCGGCATGGTGCTGGTGCTGGAAACGCGTGCCGCCAGCATCAAACAGAATCAATCCGCAAGAGCTTGAGCACATAAGGAAATAGCTCACACGATCTATTCGGAACTTTCTTACAAATACACAGTCTCCATCGGATTTGAAAAAATTTGTCTACGAGGCAGCCTCCCGGGCCGATCCCTTACAAAGACAGCCATATTCATTTACAGACCAACAGAAAGACACTTACATCTGGGGATGATCCGGCCGGGGCAAACATGAGAGATTGGGGCAATCTGAAAGTCCGGCGCCCGCTGCCAGGAAAGGCCTGAAAACGTCTCGCAAGCCGGTGCGTCCTCTGGCGGGACGCGAGGGGCGGTATCCGTCCAGGCCTTCCCAAGGGCGTTTCAGCTTCCGCCAGAAAGTCCGATGCCCAGCAAACTCCGAACCACACGGCTGTTCCACCAGGATGTCATCACCCAGCCCATGGATCAGGTGGCCGACCACTGCATCCAGCTGGTCGAAAAATGCCGCAACACGGGTCGCCGTCCGGCGCTGGTGTTTGCCATGAATCCCGAGAAGTCGATGCAGTCGCACCGGGATCCTGTTATTCGCCAGCTGCTGCAGCAGTCCGATGTCCTCATCCCCGACGGCATCGGCACCTGCATCGGTGCCCGCATCCTCAACGGCGTTCGCATGAAGCGTGTACCCGGTTCGGAGCTCATGCCCGAACTCTGTACCCGCGCCGAGCGCGAGGGCCTGTCCATCTACCTGTACGGCGCCTCGCCCGAATCCAACGCCGGCGCCCTCAAGACCATCCGCGCCACCTGGCCGCGCCTGCGCATTGCCGGCGCCAGCCACGGCTTCATGCCACCCGGCACCCTCGAAGACCTCTCGCACCTGTACAGCCCCGAAAGCGCTGAGACCGTGGCCGCCCGTATCGCCGCGGCCCGCCCCGACATCGTGTTCGTGGGCCTGGGCAGCCCCCGCCAGGAGCGCTGGATGGCCGACATCGGCGCTCACCTGCCGGTGGGCCTTTTCCAGGGCGTGGGCGGCACCATCGACGTGCTCTCGGGCGTGGCCAGGCGCGCCCCGCCCTTCTGGCGCAACCTGGGCCTGGAATGGTTCTACCGCCTCATCGAGAACCCCAAGCGCTGGCGCCGTCAGCTGGCGCTGCCCCGCTACCTGAGCCTGGTGATGCGCCTGAAGCTGACTCCGTCACGGCGCAACGACCACGGCAACGTGCGTGCGACATCCACCCTCACCGGTGGCCATGGCGACACCCGCTCACCATCCACCCTTACCGGCTGACGCCGCCCCTGGCCCCGGCAGCCCGCCCATGGGTTCCGAACCCCGGCCCTGCCGGATGCCCCATCCACCACCGCCACACGCTCACGCTCCCGTTCACTCTCTGTCCGACATGACCCCCATCGACATCACCCTGGTTGCCGGCGCCCGGCCCAACTTCATGAAGATCGCTCCGCTCATCCGTGCATTCGGCAAGCGGGCCGGGAAGGTGCGCCACCGCCTGGTCGACACCGGCCAGCACAGCGACCCGGGCATGAACCGCATCTTCTTCGAGGAACTGGGTATCCCTGAGCCCAACACCCGCCTCGAGGCCGGCGGCAGCACCCAGGCCGAGGTCACCGCGCGGGTCATGGTGGCCATGGAGCGTGAACTCACCGAGCACCCCGCCCACGGCGTGCTAGTGGTGGGCGATGTCAACTCCACGCTGGCCGCCGCCATCACCGCCAAGAAGCTGCAACGCGTGCTCATCCACGTCGAGGCCGGCCTGCGCAGCGGCGACCGCGGCATGCCCGAAGAAATCAACCGGCTGGCCACCGACGCCATCACCGACCTGTTCTTTGTCACCGAGCCCTCTGGCCACGAAGCCCTGCTGCGCGAGGGTCACCCCGCCGATCGCATCCACTTCGTCGGCAACGTGATGATCGACAACCTCTTCCACCAGATCCAGCGGCTGGAGGCCAACCCTGCCAGTGGCAGCCGGGGCGCCGCCTTGCGCGCCGAACTGGGCAGCACGCCCTACGGCGTCGTCACGCTGCACCGCCCTTCTAACGTCGATCATCCCGAGCAGCTCGCCGGTCTGGTGGGCGCCCTGCGTACGCTGGCCAAGGACCTTCCGCTGGTCTTCCCGGTCCATCCGCGCACCCGCGCCAGCCTGGAAAGACACCACATCGAACTCGGCCCGGACATCCGCACCACGCCACCGCTGTCCTACATGGAATTCCTCAGCCTCTGGAAGGATGCGCAGATCATCCTCACCGACAGTGGCGGCCTGCAGGAGGAATCCAGCGCCGTGGGCGTACGCTGCGTCACCCTGCGTGACAGCACCGAACGCCCCGTCACCATCACCGACGGAACCAATGTTCTGGCCGGAACCAACCCCGCCCGCATCCTGGAGGTGGCTCGTACTGCCCTTGCGCAGCCCGCCTCGGGCAAGCGTCCGCTGCTGTGGGACGGACGCGCTGCCGAACGCATCCTCGATGTGATCGTCGACTCTCCCCTGTTTGCCCAATGAGATGAACCTGCTGGACAGCCTGCCCGCCGTGCCCGTCAATGCCATTGCGCCTCATACAGGCACAGGTGCGCCTCGACGACAGCGCCCGCCCTTCATCCGGCCAGTGCGCATCGGACGTGACGCCGGCGCGCTGGCCGGCATCTACCAGCCCGTCGCCCTGCGTCCTGAGATCGGTGTGCTCATCTGCAACCCCTTCGGCCAGGAAGCCATCCGCGCCCAGCGCTCGCTGCGCGTGGTAGCCGAACGACTGGCCCGGCAGGGCGTGCCCTCGCTGCGCTTCGACTACTTCGGCACCGGAGACTCTCCCGGCGAGGACGGCAGCGGCCACCTCACCCGCTGGCGGCAGGACATCCTGCTGGCCGATGTCCACCTGCGCCAGCTCTGCGGCTGCCGAACCACCATCTGGATGGGCCTGCGCCTAGGCGCCACCCTGGCCCTGCAGGCCGCCGAACTCATCGACGACCTGCCCCGCCCGCGCCGCATCATCCTCTGGGAACCCATCCTGGACGGCGAACAGTATCTGAGGCACCTGGCCCGGATGAACGAGTTCTGGACCCGCCAGAGTAATGTCACCAACGAAGCCCTGGGCTTTGCGCTCACCACCCGCATCCGCCGCCATATCGCGGCCATCCGGCCAGATACACTTGCCCTTCCCGCCGGCAGTGCGCTGGACCTGCTGGGCACTAAGTCCTTGCCGGGTCGCAACGCCTTCATCGGCCACTGCCGCGAACACGACGCCCCGCTCCACGACATCCTGCTCGACAGCACTGTCGAATGGACCTCCAACACCGCCCTGGACAGCCAGTGGGTGCCCGACGAGGCCATCGCCGCCCTGCTGGAGATCTGCGCGCAGCCCGACGACACCCCGGCAGCAGAACAGCCGCCCCGGGCCTCCCACGCGCATGCCGCCACGACCGGATCCAAGGCCCCGCAACGGGCCACTCAGGCAGCAGGCACGCCCACGGCCGCAGCAGCGCCTGACCCAGGCCAGGTCAACGTCCCCCGGGTGGTCTCCCCCCATCAGAAGCCTGCCGGAGACAGCCACGCTTCCAGCCGCAGCGCACCATCCGCACGTCCGGGCAACGACACCAGCCCCGACGTGAGGGCATCGGGCACCACTTCCCCATCGGACACCTCTCCCAAGCAGCAGGCCCATGCCCGCATGGAGCAGCCTGACAGCATTCCGATGGGCTGACGCCCAAAGACCCGGGCCATCCGGAGCACAAAGGGCCGTGCCCCCTCACGGCACACCGAAAGACAGAAAGCACCCGGCCGCCGCGTCCCAGGCGCAGCGGCCCCAACTCAGAGAGACCGGCATGGACGCCTCAGCCATTCCCTATCGTGAAGAAACCCTCTGCTTCGGGCCCGAGGCGCGCCTGATCGGCACCATCACCCTGCCCACAGACAGGCAGCCCCAGCCCGGCAGCCAGCCCGGCCTCATCCTGCTCAACGCCGGCATGCTGCCGCGCGTGGGTCCTCATCGGCTGAACGTCGAACTGGCGCGCACCGCTGCCGCCCAGGGACTCACCGCCATCCGCTTCGACCTGCCCGGCCTGGGTGACAGCGGCTTCACCAGCAGCCGTCTCTCGCACGAGGAACAGACCCGCACCGCCATCGAGGACGCCATGGCGCTGCTGGCCGACACGCCCTTTGCGCCCGACCGCTTTCTCATTGCCGGCCTGTGCTCCGGCGCGGACGCGGGCTTTCAGATGGCCCAGCACGACCCGCACATTGTCGGGCTCTTCATGATAGAGCCCTACTACTTCCCCAATCAGCTATCGGGCATGTTCCGCACCCTGCGCCGCCTGCGTGAATACGGCCTGCGCCGCAGCGTCATCCGCATTGCCCAGAAACTGGGCATCGCACGCACGCCGCACGCCTCCAACGAATCCAGCGCCATGCCACTGCCGCCCCCCGAGGAAGGCGTGCGCCAGGCGCCCTCGCCCGCACGCTTCGCGCACGACCTCGATGTCCTGCTCAAGCGCGGCGTCAACATCCGGCTCATCTACGCCAACACGCTGATGGGCCGCTACGACCTGCACCACCATCACCGCCGCATCTTCAGCCGCCTGGGCAAGCCGGCCCACTTCGCCGTCGAGATGGTGCCCCACACCGACCACGTCTTCACCCGCATTGAGGCCCGTCGGTACCTCATCCGCGACATGGCCGCCTGGCTGCAGTACTTCGATGCGCCACAACCGGCCCCGGAACAGGGCGCGGCCTGACGGGTTTCAGTGGGCGTACATGCGCTGCGGCATGACGCCCTGCGGTGCAGCCGCCCGCGTGGCCTGCGGCTGCGCCAGCGGCAGCTCTTCGCCTGGCTCGGCCACCCGCTCGGCCAGGATGCGTGCCGGGTTCTCTTCCGTCAGCCGATAGGCAATGCCCATGCCGAAATGCTGGGTGAGATAGTGACGCGCCTCGCCCATGCGCGGTGGCCGATGCGCCAGATTGTGCGCATCGCTGGCCACCACATGCGCCAGCCCGCGCGTCAGCAACGTATGCGCCGTCTGCCCCGCCGCACGCCCGAAGGCGCCGACCACCGAGGCCGCCGTCAGCTGCAGCATGCAGCCCATGTCCACGAAGGGCTTGATGATGTCCGGGTTGCGCATCACCGCCTTATTGCGCTCGGGGTGCGCAATGAGCCAGCGCACCCCCTGATCAGCAAACATTCGGCAGGCCACGTCCGAACCATGCGGAATGGCCCCATCAGGAAACTCCAGCAGCATCATCTTCTTGCCGTCCAGCCCGCCCACCATGGGCAGCTCGCCACGGGCGAACATGTCGAAGACATCCGGATGCAGGTGGACTTCGCCCCCCAGCCGCACATCCAGTGGAATGCCGGCCTCCCACAGTGCCTGCCGGTACTCGGCAAACACCGGCAGCAGCGACGAGCGCCGATTGTCGAACACGCCAGGGTAGACGTGAGGCGTCAGCACCGACGTATGGATGCCGTTGGCCACGGCCGCCCGGGCCAGCGCCAACGCGTCCTCCATCGTCCGTGACCCGTCATCCACGCCCGGCAGCAAATGGCTATGCAGATCGATCATCATCCCGTCCTCAGTTCGCTCCGGCCCCGGGCAGACAGCCTTTCCGGCCCGTGTCGGCCCAAACCCGGTGCCTGGCCCAGTACCCGGCCCGGTTCCAACTCCGGCACCCGGCCCCATGCCCGGCCCAAAGAACGAAACCGGCCAGACGGCCGGTTCCTCATACGTTCAGGCGGTCGGGCCCAGAGAGCCCGGCCAGACATACCCGGGCAGCGCTCAGATCGAGCCCACGGCATCCTGCCTGAATTCATCGATGGCCACCTCGCGGCCTTCCCAGGCCGAACGGTAGCCTGCCGACAGCAGCGCCAGCGAGCGCAGGCCCTGCGAACCATCGGTGTCCGGCGTGGCACGTCCGCGCAGCACCTCGATGACGTTGTGATAGTACAACGGATGGCCAAAACCATACACCGAGGCCGTCTCGTAGTTCGAGTTGAGGATCTGCTCGTCCTCGGGGCGCTTGTCCTCGAACTCCCAGTGCTCGATCTTGTTGACGGCCACGCCACCCACCTTCACGGTGCCCTTCTCGCCCAGCACCACAATGCTGCCTTCCATGTTCTTCGGATACGTGAGCATGGTGACGTTGATGCTGCCCAGCGCACCGTTCTTCCAGCGCACGCTCATCACGCCGGTGTCCTCGGCCTCGATGTCGCGAGCCAGCGTGGCGGTGTAGGCATGCACCCGGTCCACGGGGCCGATCATCCAGTCCAGCAGGTCCACGTAGTGGCTGGCCTGGTTCATGAACGCACCACCGTCCAGCGCCCAGGTGCCGCGCCAGGGGGCTGCATCGTAGTACGATTGCGGCCGCGTCCAGAAGACGTTGATCACCGCCATGTAGATCTTGCCGAAGCGCCCCTGACGGATGGCATTGCGCAGCGCCTGCAGCGTGGCGTTCTTGCGGTTCTGCTTCACCACGAACAGGTACACGCCGGCCTTCTGACAGGCGGCGTACATGGCCAGGCCGTCCTTCCAGCGGGTGGCCATGGGCTTCTCGCTGATGACATGACGACCGCTGCGCGCCACCTCAATGGCCTGCTCCGAGTGCAGGCCCGAAGGCGTGGTCAGCACCACGATGTCGGCCGTGGTTTCCTTCAGCATGTCGGTCAGCGAGGCATGACCCCGGGCGCCGGTCCGCGCCACCGCCTTCTGCAGCGCTTCCGGGTCGATGTCGCAGACATCCACCAGTTCTGCCTGCTCGGCGTGTCTTTCCAGCGCATCGAAATGATTGGCCGAGATGCGGCCACAGCCCACCAGCGCGAAGCGGATCTTGCGGCTGTCTGGGACTTTTACGGTATTTGAGACCAAGGGTAAGACTCCTTCACGAACACTCGGCGTTGTGCTGCGAACATCGACGCTCTTCGGCCACTGCTCGCGGGTTGCTGCCAACGATTCCGGAAAGGCCCGGCAGGCCGTGCAGCTTCCTGCCGCACCTTG
>CALIXC010000209.1 GCA_938046755.1 uncultured Lautropia sp.
GATGTGGCCCATGACCGTCACGGTGCGCGGGACGGGGGCCGCGACGCGCCGTTCGAGACTGCCGGAACCCGGGTGGGCCGGGGGCGCTCGGCGGGTGCTCGCAGGGCGGATGCGGGTGATTCCCGGATGGGGGCATCCATGGCGCGCCACGCGGTCGATCATGACAGGGGGGCGCTCGGGCATCCGGCCGAAGAGGAGTCGTCGGTGGCGCAGCGCATGGAGCATAGTGCGCAGGAGGTCGATGGCCGGCACGCCAACCACGACGACGTATTGCATGCACCGGTTGCAGCCGGCAACGACGAGGCTGATGCACGGCACTGGCCCGATGAAGGGCTGTCGAATCAGGCGGATGACATCGAGGCCGATGAGGCAGGGGCCGTGCCGGCTGACGTGGCCGCACCCGATCCGCTGCCCGACGCCCAGGTCGAGCACGTGGTGATCCTGGAGCCGCCCGCACCGGTCAACACCGATCGGCTGGTGGCGCTCACCTCGTCGCTGCGTCACGTGGGGAGCAAGCCGGTCCGCATCGAGGTCGAGCGGCTGGGCAGCCACTGGGGGCCGCTGACGGCGGGCGAGAAGGCGGTACGCATCCGTTGCAGCCTGCTGCTGGCCAACCGTCAGGGGCCGCTCAATGCGGTCGAACTGTCGGACTTCAACGCGGCCATCGAGTCGCTGGCCGGCAAGCTGCAGGCACCGGTCAGCATTCCCGACATGGCGCCGATCCTGCGAAACGCCCGTGACCTGGACACGCTGGCGGCGCGGCTCGATACCCAGATCGAGGTGCGCGTCGAGCTGCCCGAGGCAGCCGACCCCGGCCGGGTGGCCGGCGTGGTGCGTCAGCTGGGGCTGTCCGAGCGCGGCAACGGCCGCTACGAGGCCTTTGCCGACTCGGGTGATTCGCTGTTCACGCTGGCCTTCAACCAGCCGCGCGATCAGATCGACTTCGTGCTGGACGTGCCCCGCACGGCCGAGAAGTACGAGGCCTGGGAGGGCATGGTAGCCTGTGCCCAGAGCATGGCCCAGACACTGGGTGGCCGGCTGGTGGACAGCAGCGGCCGTGGCCTGTCGGTGGGCATGATCGGCACCGTGTCACGTCAGCTGGCGCGTCGCTATGCCGAACTGGCCCAGGCCGGGCTGGCGGCGGGAAATGCGGCTGCGTTACGAGTATTTCACTGAGTCATCGTGCCGGGCTTGTTACACTTGCGCGATGCGCTCTGAACCTGTCCCGATTGCTAAGCCTGCCGGCGCTGCGCCCGACGATGTCCCTGCCGACATCCGGGCGCGCGCCCAGACGTTGCGTGTCGAGCTTCTGGCTCATAACCGGGCCTACTACGAAGAGGACGCTCCCACGGTCGAGGACAGCGTCTACGACGGTCTGTTCCTGGAGCTGCAGCAGCTCGAGACCCGTTGGCCGGTGCTGCAGACCCCTGATTCGCCCACCCAACGGGTGGGCTCGTCGCCCTCGGCTGGTTTCAGCGTCGTCACGCACCGGGTGCCCATGCGCTCGCTGTCCAATGCCTTCAGCGAGGCTGATGTCCTGGCGTTCGACCGGCGGCTGAAGTCGCTGCTGGGCGTGACGGCGGACTTTGCTTTCAGTGCCACCCCCAAGCTGGACGGTCTGGCTGCCACGTTGCGCTACGAGCACGGCCAGCTGGTGCAGGGCGCCACCCGGGGCGACGGCGTCACCGGCGAGAACATCACGGCCAACCTGCGCACGGTGCGCGGCGTGCCCGGACAGTTGTCCGGCCCGGCCCCCGAGGTGCTCGAAGTGCGGGGCGAGGTGCTGATGCTGAAGGAAGACTTCCTGGCGCTGAACCGCGCGCAGGAGGCCCGGGGCGACAAGCTCTTTGCCAATCCGCGCAATGCGGCTGCCGGAAGCCTGCGCCAGCTCGATGCGCGGGTCACGGCCAGCCGGCCGCTTACTTTCTATGCCTATGGCATCGGCGAGGTCAGCGATCCCGACCAGGTGCCCGGCTCGCAGCATGGCATGCTGGCTTGGCTGGGCACACTGGGTTTCCTGCCGCCGCCGAGGGCTGAGCGCGTGCAGGGCGTTTCGGCGCTGCTGGATTACTACCGTCATACCGGCAGCGTGCGCGCCACGCTGCCCTACGCCATTGATGGCGTGGTCTATCAGCTGGATGACCGTCACTTGCAGGCGCAGGCCGGTTTCGTGGCCCGCGCCCCCCGCTTTGCACTGGCCCACAAGTATGCGGCCGAAGAGGCCGTCACCACGCTGCAGGACATCTTCGTGCAGGTGGGGCGCACCGGGGTGCTCACGCCGGTGGCCCGGCTTGAGCCGGTGTTCGTGGGCGGCGTGAACGTTTCCAATGCCACGTTGCACAACGAGGACGAGGTCCGCCGCAAGCAGCTTCTAATCGGTGATCGCGTCATCGTGCGCCGCGCCGGTGACGTGATTCCCGAAGTGGTCGGTGCGGTGCTGGATCAGCGACCGGCCGACGCGCGCGAGTTCCGGATGCCCAGCCAGTGCCCGGTCTGCGGCTCGGCCGTGCAGCGCCTGCCCAGCGAGGCCAACTGGCGCTGCGTGGGTGGGCTTTTCTGCAGCGCGCAACGCAAGCGCGCACTTTGGCACTTCGCGCACCGGCGCGCCATGGACATAGACGGCCTGGGGGATGTGCTGGTCGAACAGTTGGTGGATGGTAACCTGGTGCATGAGCCCGCCGACCTGTATCGGCTGGATGCTGCCACCCTGCAGGCGCTGCCGCGCATGGGCGAGAAGTCTGCTGCCAACCTATTGGCCGCCATCGACGGATCGCGCCACCCGTCGCTCGAGCGTTTCCTGTTCGCGCTGGGCATCCGTGCGGTGGGCGAAGAGGCTGCCCGAGTGCTGGCACGGGCCTTTGGGGATTTGGAAGGCTTCCTGGCGGCCGATTGGGCTACATTGCTGGAAGAGAAGGCGGCGACGCTCAAGGAGAACGAGCGCCGTCGCAGCCGGGGTGAACGCCCCCTGCCGGTGCCGCTTGACGGCATCGGACCCGAGATCATCGGCAGCGTCTCGGCCTTTCTGGGCGAGGTGCACAACCGGGATTCGATCGCGCACCTGCGTGCCGTCGGGGTCGAGCCCCGGCCGGCGGCACAGGGCGCACGGTCGGCCGCACATCCCGGCTTGCCGTCCTCCGGGCAGGGTGAGCTCGCTCTGGAGGCGCAGGATGGGCAGCCTCGCGGCGCCGATCCGACGACCGTCGACGCTTCGGCTGTCGGCGGG
>CALIXC010000210.1 GCA_938046755.1 uncultured Lautropia sp.
GCACCGTGGCATCCTGCTGAGCCCCCATCGGCTTCCAGAGACGCTCGGAAACCAGTGTGGCGAAATCCTTGCCCGTGACTTTCTCCAGCAACAGGCCGATCACCTCGGTATCAACGCTCTTATAGGTGAAGCGCTGACCGTGCTCGCCCTTCTTCTTCAGGGACTTCAGGAAATCCACGACGGTACGGGCACCCGGGTAGCTCTGGTCGCTGGGCAGGATGTTGCCGGCGAACATGTACTGCACGACGCCGGGATTGGCCAGCGGCTCTTCGGCATAGTCGACGGCGGTGCTCATGTCCAGCGTCTGCTGCACGGTGGCATCTTCCCAAGCGCTGCCCTTCAGTTCCGGCAGATAGTGTGCAATGGGCGCCGAGGGGTCGATCTGGCCGGCCTGGATCATGTCCAGGGTCAGCAGGCCAGCGACCGATTTGGTGGCCGACCACAAGATATGGCGCGCCTGCTGGGTCTGGCCGTGGTCATAGCGCTCATAGACCAGCTGACCACGATGCAGCACCACCAGCCCGTCGGTGGCGGTGTTCTTCTGCCACTGCTCCAGGCTGACCTCCTTGCCGTCGGACCCGGTGAAGGTCACGCTGTTCAGGTCCACCGGGGCGCTGGGCAACGCCGACGCCTCGACACCGCCATTCGAGATACGGGTGCTGGGACGCAGCACGTCGACGTAGCGCGAGCCCCAATGCAGGTCGGGCAACTTCAGCAGGTCCTGCAGCAGGCCGTCCATGCCGGAGGAAGACAATGCCGTGCTGGCCTGCTGGGCACTGACCGGTGCAGCGGCGCGCTGGACGATGGCGGACAGCTGAGCCGCCTGCGGGGCGTTCTGCTGCGCGGCCTGCTGGCCCGCCTGCGCAGCATTCGACTGCACGGCCTGTTCGACCTGCTGTGCGCCCTGCTGGGTGGTTTGCGCGGCCTGTTGCTCCACCTCCTGCGTGGTCTGGGCCAGAGCTTGGGAAGCGCCGAGCGACAGCAGGCTGGCCAGTGCCACGACCACAGTGGTACGGGTAAACGGGGAACGGGAAGTAGGGGTACGTGTCATGCGTCGATGATCTCCATGCTGGGGTGACAGACCCAGTCAATCCTAGAGACGGCAACGACGCAAAACAGTAAGAAGTTTCGATGCCCAATGCCAAAACGTATGGATTTGGCAGACAGCCACAGCAGAAGTTGATGGGTGCCTGGGCATAATGGGAGGGGCCTTGCCCATTCAGCCGAGGCAATCCGGTCAAGGGCAGAACAACGCCTCGAGAACGGCGATGAACCTTTCTGTCGATACGATAAAGAAGTTTTCGGGACGCACGACGGAAGCAACGATCATATAAGATCGCAATGATGACTACCCCGAGTTCTCCAGGCCGTGGGAACCGCGAAGGCGAGACTCCAGCCGGGCACACAGAGTCCGCCCCCGTTCGACAGCACCCTGCATCCTCCCGTTCCATACCGGGCATGCGGCTTGACGCTGCCTGCCTGATCCATGCGCTGAGTCCGCTGCTGTGGATTCCCCAGGCCGCGCTGCTGGCGCTGGGTGTCGCTCGCCTGCAGTCAGGTGCGGGCCTGTCCGGTGTGGTGTGGCCTGCAGCCGGCATCGTCGTGGCCGGCCTGCTGCGTGCCTGGCTGGATGCCTGGAGCAGCACCCGGATGTTCGAGTCGGCGCGTTCCCACCTGAGTCTCTGGCGGGAACGGGCCATCACCTCTCTGTCTGCGCGTTCGCCGCTGGATCGTTCCCGGCTGCATGCCGGCACGGCCGCCAGCGTGCTGGCCGAACAGGCCGAGGCCATCCTGCCGTGGCTGACGCGCTACCACGGTGCCATGTGGCGCGTGCGCCTGATGCCCCTGGTGATCCTGCTGCCCGTGGCGTGGTACAGCTGGGCCGCTGCGACCGTGCTGATCACGGCAGCCCCGCTCATTCCGCTGTTCATGGTGCTGGTGGGCTGGCGCGCCCGGGCAGCCAGCGAGGCGCAATGGCTGCAGATGAGCAGCATGAACGCCTTCCTGCTGGATCGGCTGCGAGGGCTGCCCACGCTGCGTGCACTGGGCAGCGTGCAGGCCACGGCCCGCCGGTTGCGCGCCAGTGCCGAAGACCTGCGCCAGCGCACGATGAAGGTGCTGCGCATCGCCTTCCTGTCTTCGGCGGTGCTGGAGCTGTTCTCGGCGCTGGGCGTGGCGATGGTAGCGGCCTATGTGGGCTTTCATGTGCTGGGCTATCTGGAGTTCGGCGCCTGGGGCGGCCGGCTCACACTGGGCGAAGGGCTTTTCATCCTGCTGCTGGCGCCCTCGTTCTTCGAGCCGCTGCGTGAACTGGCTGCGGTCTGGCATGACCGGGCCGCCGGCGTGGCCGCCATGGACGCCCTGGAGCGACTGACCGGGAACGGCCTGCCGCTGCTGGATGAGGCCCCTGCCGTTCGGCCTGCTGACACCGAAGAGCCGGCAATGGATCCCCTTCCATCCACTCGCCATGATCGGCCTGCCCCGGGCGCGGTGAAACCAGCATCGGTAAAACCAGCATCGGTAAAAGCGGCATCGGTGAAACCAGCATCGGTGGATCCTGCATCACCCCAGCGTCCAGCCCCCGGTGTGCGGCTCACGGACCTGGGCTTCGCCTTCCCCGATGAGAAACCGGTGTTTCAGGGTTTCTCGCTGGCGGTGCGCCCCGGCGAGCACGTGGCCCTGGTGGGCGGTAGCGGCACGGGCAAGACGGTCCTGATGTCGCTGCTGGCCGGCCTGC
Source organism: uncultured Lautropia sp. (assembly GCA_938046755.1). Taxonomy (GTDB): domain Bacteria; phylum Pseudomonadota; class Gammaproteobacteria; order Burkholderiales; family Burkholderiaceae_E; genus Lautropia. Next base: position 2,738 of record CALIXC010000210.1, read on the forward strand.
TGGTCCCCACGAGCGGGCGCATCGAGATCGACGGCCAGCCCCTGGCCCCGGACACGGTCCGGGCGCTGCGTGAACGCATGGCCTGGATGGGGCAGCGCGCCCACGTGTTTGCCGCCCCCGTGCGAGACAACATCGCGCTCGGCCGCCCGAGCGTCGATGATGAACGGGTGCGCCAGGCCATCACCCAGGCCCGACTCGACACGGTGGCCCAGGCCCATCCGGGCATCTCGCTGGGCGAGGGTGGAACGGGCCTGTCGGGGGGCGAGGCTGCGCGCCTTGCGCTGGCGCGCCTGATGGCCGCGCCTGAAGCCGACCTGCTGCTGGCCGACGAGCCCACGGCCCACCTGGACAGCGAAACCGCCGATCAGGTCGCCGAGTCTCTGGTGACGCTGGCCCGGGGCCGCACGCTGATCGTGGCCACCCATGATCCTCGACTGGCCGCGCGCATGAACCGCATCGTGCAGTTGCCCACCCCGGCTCCGGAGACCGCGGCATGACAGGAAAGGACGACCCGCTAACAAGAAAAGACGCCCCGGTGACCGAGAAGGACAGCGCGGCGAAGGATGGCATGGCCCATCGTTCCGCCCTGCCCGCCCTGAAGGCGATGTGCGAGGGCGCGTCGACACGCATGAAATGGGGTGCGGTGCTGGCCGCCGTGACGGTGCTGGCCGGCATGGGCCTGCTGGGCCTGTCGGGATGGTTCATCACGGCAACCGCCATTGCCGGGCTGCAGCCCGCCACGGCCCTGGCCTTCGATGTCTTTGCACCGTCTGCCGGCATCCGGCTGCTGGCGCTGGGTCGCACCGTGTCCCGCTATGGCGAGCGGCTCGTCACCCATGACGCCACCCTGGCGGCGCTGGCGCAGCTACGCGAACGCCTCTTCCGCGGCTGGGCAGAGAGCACCAGCATCCAGGACCTGCTGCGCCGTCCGGCACGGGCCCTGTTCCGGCTGACCACGGACCTGGATGCGCTGGACGCCTTCTATCTTCGCCTGCTGGTGCCGGCCGCCGCGGCGCTGGGTGCGACGCTGCTGGCCACGGTCGTGGTCGGCGTGATGTCGCCCTGGCTCGGCCTTGCACTGGGCGGCTGGATGCTGATCATCGGCCTGGCCGTGATCATCGTGCTGGCCCGCCGCTCGCGGCGCCCCGCCACACGGCGGG
>CALIXC010000211.1 GCA_938046755.1 uncultured Lautropia sp.
ATGACCAACGGCATCCGTCGGCGCGAGACCATCATTGCGGCCACCTCGGTGGGCCTGGGTCTGGGGGTTGCCTTCGAACCTGAAGTCTTCCAGCAGCTTCCGGTGCTTTTCCAGAACTCCATCTCGGCCGGTGGCATCACGGCCGTGGTGCTCAACCTGCTGCTTCCGCTGGACCAGACCGAGAAGCCAGTCTTCCTCAGTGACGATCTCGAGTGATCCATGTCTTCCTCCCGCCAGTACGAATACTTTGACGATGATCCGTCCTTTCCAAGTACGCTGGTCATCGGCACGCTGTTCGTCGGCGCCTTCATCGGGTTCCTGAACGAGACCCTGCTCAATGTGGCTCTGCCCACGCTGATGTGGGAGTTCTCGGTAGACAAGACCACCGTGCAATGGATGGCCACGGGCTTTCTGCTGGTGATGGGGGCGCTCGCACCGCTCACGGCCAGCCTGGTGCAGTGGCTCGATACCCGCCGGCTCACGCTCGTCACATTGGGTACCTTTCTCGCGGGGTCGCTGATCTGTGCAGCGGCGCCCATCTTCGGGCTTCTGTTGACGGGGCGACTGGTGCAGGCCGTGTCCGCTGCACTCATCATGCCGTTGTTCATGAACGCTACGCTGGCCATCTACCCGCCAGAACGCAGAGGCAAGGTGATGGGGTTGGTAGCGATGGTGTTCGGTGTTGCGCCTGCGCTGGGGCCCACGATCTCGGGCTTCATCATCGACCACTTCGGCTGGCGCTGGCTGTTCCTGCTGACGGTGCCGCTGATGCTGGTGGCTATGCTGCTGGTGCTCCGTTACCTGAAGGTCACCTTGGTCGAGATCACGCGGCCGCGCATCGATGTGCTGTCGGTCGTGCTGTCGGTGCTGGGCTTCGGTGGGCTGGTCTATGGGGGCAGCACGTTTTCTGAGGCATCGGCCCTGCAGCTGACCGTGTTGCTGCCGGTATCGCTGCTGATGATCGGTGCTTTTGTGGTCCGTCAGTTCCGTCTGAAGACACCGCTGCTGAACCTGCGGGCTTTCGGCCACGCACAGTTCGGCTATGCCGTCATCGTGATGGCCAGCAACATCTTCCTGTTCCTGGGCATGGAGTTGCTCACGCCCATGTATGCCCAGCAGGTGCTCATGCTGTCCGCCACCGTCACCGGGCTCATCCTACTGCCGGGCAGTATCGTCCAGGCATTGCTGATGCCGGTGTTCGGGACGCTGCTGGATCGGCGAGGGGGGCGATTCGTGGTCCTGCCGGGCACGGTGTTCATCCTCATCAGCCTGTTGGGCATGTGGCTCAGCTTCGATGCAACATCCAAGGCGTGGTGGCTGGCTACGCTGTTTGGACTCTTCTCGGCGGCTGGGGCGGCGGCCATGGTGTCCGAGACCTACGGTCTCAACGCCTTGCCGCGCAACCTCAACCCCCACGGCGCCGCCATCATGGCAACGCTCATCCCCATCGCCGGTGCGCTGGGAGCAGCCTTCTTCGTGGGCGTCACGCATCTGGGCGAGCGGCTTTCCGAAAGCGCCGCAGGGACTGCCGAAACGACCCTTTCGACGGATTCCCTGCACCCGGAACTGGAACTGGGGCGGGCGGCGGAACAGGGCGCTACCATCGACGCGGCAGCGCACGCCGCAGCGAGCGCTGGCGGTGCGCTCACCGAGGCTGCTCGGGTAGCCATGCTCGACGGCCTGCATCTAGCTTTCGGACTGGCACCGTTCGTGGCACTGCTGATGCTCTGGGCGGCCAGCCGTTTCCATCGCAAGGGCCAATAGGTTCGTCTGGATGTGCTGGCTCTGGCGCATCCACATTCCCTGGCTCCTCGACACAGGAGAATCCATGAATACCTATGTCACGCCATCCCTCCGGACGCGTTCGGCACCGCCGCAGCAAGGCCGTCCCTTCCTGCGGCACACCCGGCTGGTCCTGCTTGTCGGCAGTCTGCTGGTTGGAACGGTCGCATTGGCCGCCGGCCAGCACGGGCCCTCGGCCTCAATGAATGGCGCCCGCGCAAACGCCTCCCAACAGACCCGCCAGGCTGACATGAATACCCTCGATTTCTCTCTTCTCACCCCCACGTCCGGAAGCACGCGCGTCAATGGCAAGGCCGTGGCCTACCGGGCTTACGAGAATGTGGTCTACGTTCGCAACCCGGTCGATGCCGAGTACCAGAGCCTGAACATCTACGTGCCGGAGGCCTACTTCCAGGGTGGCACCATCAATGGCTACACGGCCAGGACGGCCCCAATCTTCCTGCCCAATCAGATTGGTGGCTACATGCCGGCCAAGCCCGGGGTGATGGGGCAGGCAGGCTTTGGCCCGCGCGACCCTGACAAGACCGACGCCATGCAGGCGGCGCTGGCACGTGGCCTGGTGGTCGTCTCGCCTGGTGCGCGAGGGCGTACCCAGGCCACCGGCAAGGCGCCGGCCGCCATCGTCGACCTGAAGGCGGCAGTACGCTATCTGAAGCACAACGATGCCTCCATGCCGGGTGATGCCAACCGGATCATCTCCAACGGGACCAGTGCCGGTGGTGCGTTGTCGGTCCTGCTGGGCGCCAGCGCCAACCAGCCCGACTACGAGCCCTACCTGAAGGCGCTGGGGGCAGCAGACGCGCCCGACGACATCTTTGCCGTCTCGGCCTACTGCCCGATTTCCATCCTGGAGCAGGCCGATGCTGCCTACGAATGGGAATTCAATGGCGTCGATGACTACGCCAAGATCGACATGCGTCAGATCGACTTCCATGTCGAACGCAAGCTTGCGAAGGGAGTGCTTACTTCCGAGCAGAAGAAGGTTTCAAGCCAGCTCAAGCCGCTGTTCTCCGAGTACGTGAATGCCCTGCACCTGCTGGGCCCGGATGGCCGGAAGCTGTCTCTGGATGCCCAGGGCAACGGCAGCTTCAAGGCGCATGTGGCTTCGTATCTGGCCGCCTCGGCCCAGAAGCAGCTGGATGCTGGCAAGGACCTGTCCGACCGTGGCTGGCTCACCCTTCAGGACGGCCAAGTGAAGGCGGTGGACTTTGCCGCCTTCGCGCGTGCCGCGGGTCGCCAGAAGACGCCGCCCGCCTTTGACGGTCTGGCGCTGGACAGTGGCGAGAATCAGGAATTCGGTACCGAAACGGTGGATGCTCGGCATTTCACCGCGTATTCGGCGGCGCACAGCACGGTGAAGGGTGCCGGCGTGGCTGATGCCCAAACCGTTCGGTTGATGAACCCGATGAACTATATCGCCCATCGGCAGGCAGGACCTCAGCACTGGCGCATCCGGGTGGGCACGGCCGACCGCGATACCTCCCACGCCATCGCCGTGATCCTGGCCACGCGATTGCAGAACACCGGCAAGCAGGTGGATCTGTTCATGCCCTGGGACGTGCCGCACAGTGGCGACTACGATCTGGACGAGCTGTTCGGCTGGATCGACCGGACGGTCGCCGCAGGGCAGGGCGGACGCTGAGCTTCTGAACGGAGGCGCGGGATATGTGGCCCGCGCTGTCGCCTGGGTGCGGTCTGCACCCTGGTGGAGTTCCCTTCGCCAAGGGTACGGTAGGGGTTGATTCTGGCCGGCAACCCCCATATACGGTGAATGCTTGCCTCCCTTCTCGTCATTCTCAAGTGGCTGGCCATCGTTGCCGTTGTCCTGGCCTTGTCCACTTGGCTCTTCATCCGTTTTCACCCTGTATTCGGCGGCGAGCCGGACGCCCGGAGCCTGGCGCGCATCCAGGCCTCGCCACAGTTCGATGGTCAGGTCTTTCGCAATGCCGAGCCCACACCGTTGATGTCACCCGGAAACACCCAGCCGGTCGGCGTCATCGAATGGCTTCGCAACGTCCTGACGCCCCCTGAGGGCAAGGTGCCGTCCGAACCGCTACCCAACCGGCCGCTGAACTTGCATGAGCAACCCCTGGAGGATGGCCAGTTCGTCTGGCTGGGCCACTCTACCGTGCTGTTCCGTCTGGCCGGCAAAGTGATGGTCACTGACCCGCTGGTCAACCGGGCCTCGCCCATCCCGTTGGCAGGGGCGCCTTTCCCGATGCGGCATCCTGTCACCGCCGCCGACTTCCCTGCACTGGATGTCGTGCTGCTGTCACATGACCACTATGACCACCTGGACTGGCGTGCCATCCGCGATCTGGATCCGAGGGTGGGGCACTATGTGGTACCGCTGGGCGTGCGCGCCCATCTGCTGCGCTGGGGTGTGGCCGACGACAAGATCACCGAACTGGACTGGCATGAATCCACCCGACAGGGCGATGTGGACATCACGCTGGCTCCCGCCCGTCACTTCAGTGGCCGGCGTTTCGACAACCGCAACGCCACCCTCTGGGGCTCCTGGGTGCTGAAGACGCCCGGCTTCTCGCTCTTCTTCAATGGCGACAGTGGCTACGGCAGGCACTTTGCCGAGATCGGCCGGCGCTACGGCCCCTTCGATGTGGCCCTGATGGAGAATGGCGCCTACAACGAGCGCTGGGCCTTCATTCACATGCAGCCCGAGCAGTCGGTACAGGCGGTCCAGGACGTGCGGGCTCGGCAGGTGGTGCCCATCCACTGGGGCAAGCTCGACCTGGCGTTCCATCCCTGGAAAGAGCCGATCCGCCGCTTCATGGCCGAGGCGGATCGAAAGGGTGTGGACGTGGTCACGCCCGAGATCGGGCAGGTCTTCGACTTCTCCGAGCCGCCGCGCTCAACCTGGTGGGAGTCGGCCAGGTAGACTAGCCCATGAAAAAAGCCGGCCCCCGTGAAGGGACCAGCTTTCAGAAGAGCCCGGCAGAGCCGGGCGAATGTGATGCCAATGCGCTGGGGGCATGACCCGCATTCTGCAGGGAGGCGAGCCTTGCCCGACGCGGATCAGGCCTTGTCCTGAGTGCGATTCTTCATCGGGAAGTTGTCCCGACGTGGCATGTGTGGCGTCGATACGAATAGCGTGGCGATGCAGGCAATCAGCAGCAGTAGGCCGGCGCAGGTCATTGCAGCGCCAGGGTCATCGCCCAGCACGTGCTTGTAGATCCAGCCAAAGCTCACCGTCTGGAGCAGCATGGGGATCACGATCATCATGTTGATGATGCCCATGTAGACGCCATAGCGGCCCGACGGAATCTCGGCCACGGCGATCATGTAGGGCACGCCCAGCATGCTGGCCCAGCCAATGCCGAAGCCGATCATCGGCAGGAACAGCAGGAACTTGTTGCTGATGTGCGGGAACAGGCACAGCCCCAGGGACATCAGGGCCAGGGCAAAGGCATGCACCAGCTTGGCCTGGTACTTGCGGGCCAGGTACATCAGCACGAAGGCCGACAGGAAGGTGACGACGTTGTAGAAGCCGTTGACCAGCCCGGTCCAGGCCACTGCCTGCTCATACAGGTGCGCGGCAACTTTCGGATCGGTGGCTTCCGACCGGCCAAAGGCCGAGTCGGCAATGCTGTGCGACACGAACTGCCAGTAGACGAACATCGCGTACCACTGGAACATGTAGACCGCGCCCAGCTGCCACAGGGTCTTGGGCATTACCAGGATGGCTTCGTAGATCTCCTTGACGGCAGCGACCAGACCGTGGGGTTTGGCTTGGATTTCGGCCAACTCCTCGGGGGTGGGTTCGATTTCCGGGGTGGTCAGCACCGAGATCAGCACCGTGGCGATCGAGCAGAACGCACCGACGTAGAAGGAGCCATACACCCAGACCGGCATGCCTTCATCGGTCACGGCGGTGAAGTGGCGCTGGAAGAAATACAGTGACACGTTGGCCAGCGTGATGCCCAGGCCCGCGAAGAAGCTCTGCATCAGGAAGCCGGTGGCATGTTGCTCATCGGGCAGCTTGTCGGCGATAAATGCGCGATACGGCTCCATGGCGGTGTTGTTGCTAGCGTCCAGCAGCCACAGCAGTAGCACGGCCATCCACAGCTCGGTGACGTGCGGATACAGGAACAGGCAGACACTGCAACCGATCGCCCCCATCAGGAAGAACGGGCGCCGACGGCCCAGGCTGGGAATCCAGGTCCGGTCACTGATGGCACCAATGAGCGGCTGGATGATCAGGCCGGTCACCGGGCCGGCCAGGTTCAGGATCGGCAGCTGGTCGGGGTTGGCGTGCAGCATGCTGAACACCGGGTTGATGGCGGTCTGCTGCAACCCGAAGCTGTATTGGATGCCGAAGAACCCGAAGTTCATCAGCAGTATCTGGCGAAATGTCATCACCACGCGATGGTCAATCTTCATGGGAGCGATCTTCCTCTGAAAGACGGCGCCGGGCCTCGGCGCCGGATGGACGCAACATCAGAACCAGGCTTCCACCTGGGCGCCGTAGGTCACAGCGCTGCGCTTGTTGGCGAACGAGGTCACGGCCGTGTTGCAGTCACGACCGGTGCAGGCCACGGGGCCGGCGTTTGCCGCCGCATCGTTCCACTTCGCGTAGGTGGCAAAGAGCCGCAGCGCAGGCCGCGCCATCACGCCCGGTCCCATCGAGAACTGCGTGCCCAGCGTCACCTTGGACAGCGTGCGGGTCGATTCCGAATCCTGCTTGACGCGCTGGTGGCTCAGCTCGGTGAACAGGCCCAGCACCTCGTTGATGTTGTAGAGCGGACGGGTGCCCACCCACATCTCGCGCATCTTCACGTCATTGACCTTGGCGTGGCGATAGCCCGCCGTCGAGGTGGCCGACCATTTGCTGTGTGCCGGCTCATACAGCCAGTGGTCGAACACCATCCACTCGCGGCGCTTGTCGGTGCTGCCACCCACGCCGTAGCCTTTCAGTAGGGCCGCGTCGTGCGCGAACTGCAGCACCAGCGAGTTCGTGCCGCCCAGGCCGAAGGCATTGGCCTGCTCGTGCGAGAGGGTGAACGCCGTGCCGTTACTGCCGGCCTTGTTGTCGATGGTGCGGGTCTCGCGCACCACCACGTCCACGTTCGGCGTGGCCGGGTTGTTGTCCAGGTCCACCGACTGCGTGGTGTCCACCGTGTAGGTACTGGTGCCTCCGCGGTTGCTGGCGCGCACCAAGTCCATGCCCACCGTCAGCTTGCCGCCCGGATTGACCCCGATCTCTTCCAGACGGAAGTCATGCACCGTGGCCGAACGCGAGCCGCCCCCGATCAGGTCGGGGTTGTAGCCGTTGAGGCCGTTGTTGACCCCAAAGCCGGTGAAGTCTCCCATCCGGAACATCGCATAGGCGAACTTGCCCGGCCCCAGCGTCACGTTGTCCAGACCGAAACCCGGACCCTGACCTGGCTCCCAGTACGTGTAGTCCATCATGTGGACATCGGGGTTCTTGTAGAAGCGCTTGCCCACCCACAGGATCGCTCCGTCCAGGGCCCGCACGTCCAGCGACGAGCCGATGTCGCTGGCCGTCACGAACAGCTCGCGCAGCGCCGGCGTGCTCTGCTCCCAGTTGGCCATGCCCTGGGTGCCGTGCGACAGCGTGATCTTGGCGTCGAACTTGGTGCCCTTGACCTCTCCCAGGTACGACTTTAGCTTCAGATCCACGTAGGAGTCGCATTCGTTGCCCAGACGGAAGAACGTCGCGGCGCCCGGCAAGCGGAAGCAGGCCTGCGAGCCGCCGTCGGAGGTGGTGCCGGCGCCGCTGCGAAGGTAGGCGCCGAACGAGAAGGTGGGGGCGGCGGCCTCTTCGGCCGCGGCGGCGGTGCTCAGGCACGACATGGCCAGTACGATGCCCGTACCGGCAGCGGCCATCATCTGCATCTTCTTCAAGAGAGCTCCTTTCTACTTCAGGCAAAAGGGTTGGAGGGAGAGAGCGGCAGCTGGCCAGAACAGGACGGACCCGCCCAACCACCGCCCTGTGACTTGAATGCCGGACTTTGCATGACGAGGAACCCGGCATCCGGTCAGGGGGTCAGGCGTGAGCGGCCGATTCCGGCGCGCGGACCTCGAGCCAGAGCACCCCGTAAGGTGCCAGCGTCACGCCATCGCGCAGGCTGTATGAGCGGTCGGTCAGCAGGTCGCGTACCGGGTGATCGGGCATGGCCTGGAAGACCTGGGCCGGGCAGTGCTGCTCGAACTCGCTGTAGTTGGCCAGCACCAGCACCGTCTGCTGGGTGCTGCTGCGCGTATAGCCCAGCACGGCCGGATTGCCTGCCCGGTAGCCGATCAGCTCGCCTCCGGCGAAGGCCGGTGTGTTGGCGCGGATGATGATCATGCTGCGCAGGCCGGTGAAGATCTGGCCGGGCACCGTGTTGGGGTTGTTGCGCTGATCGTAGCGGGTCACGTCGCGGTGCGGGCGGTGGATCCAGCGGCTGTCGTCGGCCTCGTCGGGCGAGTCCAGGTAGCTGGGGTCGTTCAGCGTGCCCACCTCGTCGCCCAGGTAGATCAGCGGCAGGCCGCCGGTGCTCAGGATCACGCTGAACAGTAGCAGCATCCGCTGCACGGCCATCGGGTCACCCTGCTCCAGACCGGCCAGCGAGGCGAAGGTGCCGCTGACCCGGGCATCACCCGTGTCCGGATTCTCCTGGAACGGCACGCCGCGGGCGAAGCTGCCGGGGAAGCGGTTGTTGTAGAAGCGGTTCAGGAACTTGCGGTGGTCGTAGCCATTGATGCCGAACTGGGCGGCATCCTCGTCGGCAAAGGTCCAGCCGATGTCGTCATGGCTGCGTACGTAGTTCACCCAGGCTGTGTTGTGAGGCAGGTGGTGCCACTTCTCCAGCGCCTGTTGCAGCAGGTTCACCTCGCGGGTGGCCAGCGAGTTCCACTGTAGCGCCATCTGCAGCGGGTTGTATGACAGCTGGCACTCTTCCGGCGAGATGTAGGACATCACCTCGGCCGGATGCACGATGGCTTCGGACTTGAAGAGCAGCGAGGGCGCTGCAATCCGGGCCAGCGCGTTGAAGGCACGGATCACGTTGTGCACCTCGGGCAGGCTCTCGCAGGGTGTGCCCGGCCGCTTCCAGACGAAGGCCACCGCGTCCAGACGCAGGATCTCGGCGCCCAGGTTGGCGATCGACAGCATCTCGCCGGCCATGGCGTTAAATACCGCCGGATTGCTGTAGTTCAGATCCCACTGGAAGGAATGGAAGGTCGTCCAGATCCAGCGGCCGTCGGGCAGCTGCGTAAAGGCGCCCCGGTGCTCGTCCGGGAAGATCTCGCGCACCGTGCGCTCATAGATGTCAGGCTGGGTGCGGTCGGGGAACAGGAAATAGAAGTCCTTGTACCTGGGATCATCCTGGACCGCGGCCTGTGCCCAGGGGTGGTCGTTGGCCGTGTGGTTGAAGATGAAGTCCAGCACCAGGCTGATGCCTTCCTTGCGTAGCGCCTTGGCCAGCGTCCGCAGGTCGTCGATCGTGCCGATCTCGGGGTTCACGTCGCGGTAGCTGCTGACCGCGTAGCCGCCGTCGCTCCTGCCCGGCGGCACCTTGAATGGGGGCATCAGGTGCAGATAGGAAAGCCCCAGCTCCTTGAAGTAGGGGATCTGCTCCTGCAGGTTCTTCAGGTTGCCCGCGAAGCGATCCACGTAGAGGACGCCGCCCACCACCTTCTCCGACTGGAACCAGGTGGGGGTCTTCTCCCGGGCCTCGTCCAGCGCCTTCATCTCCTTCGGGCGCTCGGACCAACCGGTCCAGGCCGTGTCGACCAGCGTGTCGAGCTGCTCCAGGAAGTCCGGGCGATGCCCGTAGAGTGGCTGCAGGTTGTCCAGCAGCGCCGGCAGATGGGTTCTCAGTCGATCCTCGAACTGCTGCCACTGAGCACCGGTGGCCTTGCGGCCCAGACGGTGCACCAGCGCATTGCGCACATGTTCGAAAGCCAGGGTCTGTTGTTGTTCCAGTGTCAGCATGGCCATGTCCGTCCTGCAGGGGTTGCGTGATGCACAAATGAGATGGGTCATGACGCGTGGCCGCTCTCACGGTGCTAGGCCCTCCTGCCAGGCCTGCCCAGGCGTTTTCACGTTCGTAACTCGAACGTTGCAACACGTCACATCGCAAAAATGTACTACGCTCGGGGGCAACGCAGCGCAGCAAAACCTACGGACAGACGTGGAATCTGCAAAATGGCAGGGATGGCGACCGGACAGCCTATTCGGCAGGCTATTCAATGACCTTCTGCCGTTGGAAACGTCGCCAAAGAAGGCATGCGAGGCAACTGGGGACCTCGAAAGACCGGGCTGGGCTCGGTCATGCTGCAGGTGCGCATGACAGGCTGGAAACCTGCGACCGTCCGATCGTCGGTTCCCGATGGTGTTCTTGAGGGGCGAGGGAGGGGCGCTTCGTCCTGGCCTGCCCCCATTGGGATCCAGGGAGTCCGGACCGATTCGTGCCCCGTCATGGTTGCGTCCGGATGGGTGCGCGGTTTATACTTTCCCGCTTTGGTAAGGCTTGCGGCCAATCGAAGCCGCAGGTGTCGATAATCGCTTGAAGGGGGTCTCCGCATGGGGTCTCAGGCTGATGTTTCCGGCGGCGCCGGAAGTCAGGCTAGTTCCGCTTTTGGTCTGCTGGGCCGAAAGGTCGGAATGATGCGAATCTTTACTGATGACGGCGAAAGCATTCCGGTCACCGTCATCGATGTTTCCGGTAACCGGGTCTCGCAGGTCAAATCCGTCGAAAAAGACGGTTACTCTGCCGTCCAGCTCGTCTATGGCGAGCGTCGCGCATCCCGCGTCAATGCCGCTGAAGCAGGTCACTATGCCAAGGCTGGCGTCCAGGCCGGTACCGTGGCTGCCGAATTCCACGTCTCGCCCGAGCGTGCTGCCGAAGTTCCGGCTGGCACGGTGCTGGGTGCAGATCACTTCGTGGTCGGTCAGTACATCGACGTGCAGGGTACCTCGCAAGGTAAAGGCTTTGCCGGCACCATCAAACGTCACAACTTCGGTTCCCAGCGTGCCTCGCACGGTAACTCGCGTTCGCACCGCGTTCCGGGTTCCATCGGCATGGCGCAGGATCCGGGTCGCGTGTTCCCGGGTCAGCGCATGTCCGGTCAGATGGGTAACGTCACCCGCACCGTTCAGAATCTGGTCGTCGAGCGCATCGACACCGACCGTGGTCTGCTGCTGGTTCGTGGCGCCGTGCCGGGCTCGGCTGGCGGTCATCTGGTCATCACCCCGTCGGTCAAGCGCCGCCTGAAGCCCGTCCGGGCCGAGGCTGCCGAGGCCAAGGGCAAGGCTTGAGAGAGGATCGTTCGAACATGGAACTAAATATCTTGAACGATCAGGGTCAGAAGGCTGGCGCCGTCTCGGTGGTCGACACCGTTTTCGGCACCGACTTCAATGAGCCGCTGATTCACCAGATCGTCGTGGCCTATCAGGCCAACGCCCGCAGCGGCAACCGTGCCCAGAAGGACCGTACCGAGGTCCGTCACTCCACGAAGAAGCCGTGGCGTCAGAAAGGCACGGGTCGCGCCCGCGCCGGTATGACCTCCAGCCCGCTGTGGCGCGGAGGCGGTCGCATCTTCCCGAACAAGCCGGATGAGAACTTCTCGCAGAAGGTCAACCGGAAGATGTATCGCGCCGGCATGCGCTCCATCCTGTCGCAGCTGGTCCGCGAAGACCGTCTGTCGGTGGTCGAGTCGCTGAAGCTGGAAGCGCCCAAGACCAAACTGCTGGTCGGCAAGCTCAACGGCATGGGTCTGAAGTCCACGCTCATCGTGGTGGACAACGAAGACGAGAACCTCTATCTGGCGGCTCGCAACCTGCCGCACGTGCTGGTGCTCGAAACCCGCCACATCGACCCGCTGTCGCTGGTCCATTACGACAACGTCCTGGTCACCAAGCAGGCGCTGGCGCAGATTCAGGAGATGCTGGGATGAATCCGAATCGTCTGACACAAGTGGTGATCGCTCCGGTCATCTCCGAGAAAAGCACGCTGGTGGGCGAAAAGCAGAACCAGTACGTCTTCCGGGTGATGCAGGATGCCACCAAGGGTGAAGTGAAGGCTGCCATCGAGTCGCTGTTCAAGGTGACGGTCGATGCGGTCAACATGGTCAACATCGCGGGCAAGCAGAAGCGCTTCGGCCGCGGCATGGGGCGTCGGCGGAACATCCGCAAGGCGTATGTCAGTCTGGCAGCGGGCCAAGAGATCAATTTCGCGGAGACCAAGTAAATGCCGGTCGTGAAACTGAAACCGACGTCGCCCGGCCGCCGGGCGATGGTCAAGGTCGTTACTCCGACCTTGCACAAGGGCGCCCCGGTTGCGTCGCTGATCGAGCCGAAGAAACGCGGCTCGGGTCGCAACAACCTGGGTCACATCACCACCCGTCATCGTGGTGGTGGTCACAAGCGTCATTACCGGATCGTCGACTTCCGCCGCAACAAGGACGGTATTCCCGCCCGCGTCGAGCGCCTGGAATATGATCCGAACCGTAGCGCCCACCTGGCCCTGCTGCTGTACGCAGACGGCGAGCGCCGCTACATCCTGGCACCGCGTGGCGTTTCGGCCGGCGCCGAACTGATGTCCGGTTCCGAGGCTCCGATCCGCGCTGGCAACACCCTGCCCATCCGCAACATCCCTGTGGGTTCCACGATCCACAACATCGAGATGCAGCCGGGCAAAGGCGGTCAGATTGCTCGTTCCGCTGGTGGTTCTGCACAGCTGCTGGCGCGTGAAGGCATCTACGCACAGGTTCGTCTGCGTTCCGGCGAGATCCGTCGCATCCACATCGAGTGCCGTGCAACCCTGGGCGAAGTCGGCAACGGCGAGCACAGCCTGCGCCAGATCGGCAAGGCCGGTGCCACCCGCTGGCGTGGTATCCGCCCGACGGTTCGTGGCGTGGCCATGAACCCGATCGACCACCCGCACGGTGGTGGTGAGGGTCGCACGGGTGAGGGCCGCGTGCCTGTCAACCCGTGGGGCAAGCCGACCAAGGGCTATCGCACCCGTCGCAACAAGCGCAGCGATTCGATGATCGTTCAGCGGCGCAAGAAGAAATAACCGGTAATACGACATGGCACGTTCAATCAAGAAGGGTCCGTTTGTCGACCATCACTTGCTGGCAAAAGTCGATGCAGTTGCATCGGGCAAGGACAAGCGCCCAATCAAAACCTGGTCGCGTCGTTCGACGGTTCTGCCTGAGTTCATTGGCCTGACCATTGCCGTTCACAACGGCAGGCAGCACGTTCCGGTGTTCATCAACGAGAACATGGTGGGTCACAAGCTGGGTGAATTCGCGCTGACTCGCACGTTCAAAGGGCACGCCGCCGACAAGAAGGCCAAGCGCTGATGGTGAGGGCCGCCGCAGACCCCGTGTCCAAGGTGGCCCGCCCCATGTTGGCCTGACAAGATCAAGGGAAAGTTGACGAGATGGAAACTCAAGCAGTCCTGCGCGGTGTCCGGATTTCTGCCCAGAAGGGTCGCCTGGTGGCAGACCAGGTTCGCGGAAAGTCGGTGGAAGCTGCGCTCAATATCCTGAATTTCTCGCCCAAGAAAGCGGCGAAGATTCTCAAGAAGGTGCTCGAATCGGCCATTGCCAATGCCGAGCACAACGATGGTGCAGACGTGGACGAACTCCGGGTCAGCCGGGTTCACGTCGAGAAAGGCCAGTCGCTGCGTCGTTTCTCGGCGCGCGCCAAGGGTCGCGGCGTCCGCATCGAGAAACAAACCTGCCATATCTACCTGACGGTCGGTACTGGCAAGAAGTCCTGAGCTGAGGAAGGACCGAGAAAATGGGACAGAAAATTCACCCGACCGGATTCCGGCTTGCCGTCAGCCGCAACTGGGCTTCGCGTTGGTACGCAGGTAACAAAGACTTCGCCGGCATGCTTGCAGACGACTTGCAAGTGCGCGAGTTCCTCAAGAAGCGCCTGAAGAACGCCTCGGTTGGCCGCGTGCTGATCGAGCGTCCCGCCAAGAATGCGCGCATCACCATCTACTCGGCTCGTCCGGGCGTGGTGATCGGCAAGAAGGGCGAGGACATCGAGCGTCTGAAGGTCGAGCTGACCAAGACGCTGGGGGTGCCCGTGCACGTCAACATCGAGGAAATCCGCAAGCCTGAGCTGGATGCCCAACTGATCGCTGACTCGATCACCCAGCAGCTGGAAAAGCGCATCATGTTCCGCCGCGCCATGAAACGCGCCATGCAGAACGCCATGCGCCTGGGTGCCCAGGGTATCAAGATCATGAGCGCCGGTCGTCTGAACGGTGCCGAGATCGCCCGTACCGAGTGGTATCGCGAAGGTCGTGTGCCCCTGCATACCCTGCGCGCCGACGTGGACTACGGTACCTCCGAAGCCCACACCACCTATGGCATCATCGGTGTCAAGGTCTGGGTCTACAAGGGTGACACCCTGGGTCGCGGCGAAGCGCCCGAGACCACCGAGAAGGAAGCAGCCGGCAACGAGCGTGAAGACCGTCGTGGTCGCCGCCCGGGCCGTCCTGGTGCTGCCCCCGGTCGTGGTCGTCGTCGTGAGGCCGGTGCCGAAGGCGCCGATGCCCGCGCCCCTGGTCGTCGCGCGCCCCGCAAGGCCACTGTCGAAGCAGCGCCTGCCACGGCAGAAGACAAGGGCGACAACTGATGGGTCTGCCTGTGCAGTCCGATGAGTGAACCAAGCTAAGGTAGAAGAATCATGTTGCAACCCTCCAGACGTAAATACCGGAAGGAACAGAAAGGCCGCAACACGGGTCTCGCCACCCGTGGCGCCACCGTTGCCTTCGGTGAATTCGGCCTGAAGGCGACCGCTCGTGGTCGCCTGACGGCTCGTCAGATCGAATCGGCTCGTCGTGCCATGACGCGTCACATCAAACGGGGTGGTCGGATCTGGATCCGCATCTTCCCGGACAAGCCGATTTCCCAGAAACCTGCGGAAGTCCGTATGGGTAACGGTAAGGGCAACCCGGAATACTGGGTCGCCGAGATCCAGCCCGGCAAGGTGCTCTACGAGATGGACGGCGTGAACGAAGCGCTGGCCCGTGAAGCCTTCGCCCTGGCTGCGGCCAAGCTGCCGTTGTCCACGGTTTTCGTCACCCGTCAGATTGGCGCCTGACGCCAACTGGAGTCGAAGATGAAAGCGACAGAACTGAGAACCAAGGACGTGGCAGGTCTGCAGCAGGAGCTGAGTGATCTGGGCCGCGCGCATTTCGCGCTGCGCATGCAGATTGCCACTCAGCAGAACAGCAATACCGCCCAACTGAAGCGGCTGCGCCGCGACATCGCTCGCGTGCAGACCGTCATCAAAGAGAAGCAGGTGGCAGCCAAATGAGTGATCAAGCAGCGGTGCAAACCACCAACACCTCCCGCACCCGCACCCTCACCGGCCGGGTCACCAGCAACAAGATGCAGAAGACCGTGACCGTGCTGGTTGAGCACAAGGTCAAGCATCCGGTGTACGGCAAGTACGTTGTGCAGTCCAAGAAGTATCACGCGCACACTGAAACGCAGTACAACGAGGGCGACATCGTCGAGATCCAGGAAGGTCGTCCGGTCTCGAAGACCAAGTCCTGGTATGTCTCCCGTCTGCTGACTGCTGCCAAGGTGGTCTGATCTAGTCGGACACGACATGAACACTACGCCCGGCCGTATGCCGGGCGTAGTGCTTTCTGGAATCGGCTCCGGGTTTCGGTTCAGATCCGGGCTCAGGCCCGGGTGCGGCGGCACCTCCGCCAGGGTCTGGTTGGACGAGGGGCGTCCAGGCGCGCCCACACCAAAGGCGCTTCCCTGAGGCTTTCTGTCTAGCCAGTCTCCCCCAGGGTGGAGCTTCCCGTCACTCGGTCCGGCCTGTTTCGCCATGAAGGGCTGGGCAGGGTGGAAAATTGCGTTGTCAGGCTTGTAAAGAGTCGGGAACTTTCCTATACTCTAAATCTTCCCAGCGTCAGGCGTGACATCCTCGTCATTCAAGGCATGGGGCTGCCGGTCTGGCACACGACCCAAGCGGTCGTATCGCCTTCCGGCAACGCGATCGGCTTTGTCTGCTCAGCCTCGGTGGCTTTGCCCCGGGCATCCACGGGCAGTCAGGGCAGATCGTTTCAATGAATTCAATCCGATCGGTTGTCCCGGCGTGGGCCAATCGGTCAACGGAACCAAGACTGGTCTGCGGCGGTATTGCCAACGCGGGTCCAAGTTGGGCAAGAAATCGTCAGGATATTGCAATGATTCAGATGCAGTCGACGCTGAGTGTCGCCGACAACACGGGGGCGCGCGAGGTCATGTGTATCAAGGTGCTCGGTGGCAGCAAGCGCCGCTACGCCGGAATCGGTGACATCATCAAGGTCTCGGTCAAGGAAGCGCAGCCCCGTGGTCGCGTGAAGAAAGGCGAGATTTACAACGCGGTTGTCGTGCGTACCGCCAAGGGCGTGCGTCGCCCCGACGGCTCGCTGCTGCGTTTTGATGGCAACGCCGCCGTGCTGCTCAACAGCAAGCTTGAGCCGATCGGCACCCGTATCTTCGGGCCTGTCACGCGTGAGCTGCGTACCGAGCGGTTTATGAAAATCGTCTCGCTGGCACCGGAAGTGCTTTGAGCCTGCCGATCAACACGCGATTCAAGCCGAGGGCTGTTTAATCATGATGCAAAAGATTCGTAAGGGTGATGAGGTCATCGTCATCGCCGGGCGGGACAAGGGCAAGCGCGGTACCGTCACCCAGCGCGTGGATGACCGCCACCTGCTCGTCGACGGTGTCAACATCGTCAAGAAGCACGTCAAGCCGAACCCCATGCGGGGCACCAACGGCGGCGTGGTGGACAAGTCGATGCCCATTGACCAGTCCAACGTGATGCTGTTTAACCCCACGTCCGGTAAGGGTGACCGGGTTGGATTCAAGGTTCTTGAGGATGGTCGCAAGGTCCGCGTCTTCAAGTCCAACGGCGAAGAGCTGAAGTCCTGATTCCCGCAGGAATCGGAAGACCCAAAAGGAAACATCGATGGCGCGTCTCTTAGAAACCTATCGTGAAAAGCTCGTTCCCGAGCTGACCAAGCGATTCGGCTACAAATCCGTGATGGAAGTGCCCCGGATCACCAAGATCACGCTGAACATGGGCGTGGGTGAAGCGGTTGCCGACAAGAAGATCATGGACAACGCCGTGGCCGACCTGGCCAAGATCGCCGGCCAGAAGCCCGTGGTCACCAAGGCCCGCAAGGCCATTGCCGGCTTCAAAATCCGGGAAGGCTATCCCATTGGCTGCATGGTCACCCTGCGTGGTGTCCGCATGTATGAGTTCCTGGATCGTCTGATCACCGTGGCGCTGCCGCGGGTGCGTGACTTCCGGGGCGTGTCCGGCCGTTCCTTCGACGGTCGCGGCAACTACAACTTCGGTGTCAAGGAACAGATCATGTTCCCCGAGATCGAGTATGACAAGGTTGACGCACTGCGTGGTCTGAACATCAGCATCACGACGACCGCAAAATCCGACGAGGAAGCCAAGGCGCTGTTGTCCGCTTTCCGGTTTCCGTTCCGCAACTGAGGTTGGCTGGCATTAGCCGAAAACCGAAGCTGACCTCCAGGGGTGAATGAATGGCAAAGGCATCCATGATCGAGCGCGAGAAGAAGCGCGAAGCACTGGTCAAGAAGTACGCCGCCAAGCGTGCAGCACTTCAGGCCATTATCGACGATCAATCCAAATCCGACGAGGAGCGCTATCAGGCGCGTCTCGCCATCCAGAAACAACCGCGCGCAGCCAGTCCCACACGCATGCGCAAGCGCTGCGCCCTCACGGGACGTCCGCGCGGCGTGTTCCGCAAGTTCGGCCTGGGCCGTAACAAGTTGCGTGAGTTCGCCATGCGGGGCGAGATCCCCGGGCTGACCAAGGCCAGCTGGTAACTGCGTCGGAGTGAAAGAAGTGATCAAGTTTGAATCGAATTCGGCCAAGCTGGGCGTCAAGCCGGCACTGGCCTGCTACGGGAGCGATTACCAATGAGCATGAGCGATCCGATCGCCGACATGTTCACGCGGATCCGCAACGCGCAGCGCGTCGAGAAGGAATCCGTCGTGATCCCGTCGTCCAAACTGAAGGTGGCCATCGCCCGCGTTCTGCAGGAGGAAGGCTATGTCGAGGGCTTTGAAGTCCTCGAGAACGACGGTAAGCCACTGCTGAAAGTGGCACTGAAGTACTATGCCGGCCGTCCGGTCATCGAGCGCCTCGAGCGGGTGTCGCGTCCTGGTCTGCGGATCTACAAGGCACGCAACGATCTGCCTCAGGTGATGAACGGCCTGGGTGTTGCCATCATCACCACCTCCCAGGGCGTGATGACCGATCGCAAGGCACGCCAGACCGGCATCGGCGGCGAAGTGCTGGGTTACGTCGCTTAAGGAGGCCAGAACATGTCCCGTATCGGAAAGATGCCGATTGCCGTGCCCAAGGGCGCGGAGGTCAAGCTGGCTGCCGACAGCATCACGGTCAAGGGCCCACTGGGTACGCTGACCCAGGCAATCAATCCCAACGCGCAGATCAAGCAGGAAGGCGATCAGCTGCTGGTCAGCCCCAGCAACGACTCGGCTGAAGCCAACGCTATGTCGGGTACGCTGCGTGCACTGGTGGCCAACATGGTCAACGGCGTCACCAAGGGCTTCGAGCGTCGCCTCTCCCTGGTCGGCGTGGGTTTTCGTGCACAGGCTCAGGGCAGTAACCTCAACCTGTCGCTCGGTTTCTCGCACCCCGTCGTGCACAAGCTGCCGGAAGGCGTAAAGGCGGAAACGCCTAGCCAGACGGAGATCGTGCTGAAAGGGGCCGACAAGCAGAAGGTTGGTCAGGTGGCCGCCAACATCCGTGCCTATCGTCCGCCCGAGCCCTACAAGGGCAAGGGTGTTCGCTACTCGGATGAGCGGGTCACGTTGAAAGAAACCAAGAAGAAGTAAGGGCACGAGAGGGTGATCGCCCACGGGTCGGCCAGAAGGGCCGACCGGCAGCGGGCCGATCATCCGGGTGCAAGGAACAGAGATGGCATTTGACAAAAAGGCATCGCGCCTGCGGCGTTCGCGCCAGACGCGGCACAAGATCAGCGAGTTGCGCGTCAACCGCCTGTCCGTTTTCCGCAGCAATGCGCATATCTACGCCAACGTCCTGTCGCCGGAGGGTGACCGGGTCCTGGTGTCGGCTTCCACGGTTGAAGCCGATGTGCGTGCCGAGCTGGCCAAGAAGCCGGGTCGTGGCGGCAACGTCAGTGCAGCGTCGATCGTCGGCAAGCGCGTGGCAGAGAAGGCACTGAAAGCTGGTATCGAATCGGTTGCGTTCGATCGCTCCGGCTATCGCTATCACGGACGGGTCCGCGCGCTGGCTGAAGCCGCACGCGAGGCCGGACTGAAGTTCTGAGGACGGAAAACGAATGGCAAAGGTTCAGGCACGTGGCCCGCAGCGCGGGGCCGATGAGCGTGATGACGGTCTGAAGGAAAAGATGATCGGCATCAACCGGGTCACCAAGGTTGTGAAAGGTGGCCGGATTCTGGGTTTTGCAGCCCTGGTCGTGGTTGGTGACGGCGATGGTCGCGTCGGTATGGGCAAGGGCAAGGCTCGTGAGGTACCCGTAGCGGTGCAGAAAGCCATGGACGAAGCACGCCGCAAGATGTTCAAGGTGCCTCTGCGCAGTGGCACGGTTCCCCACGTCGTCGAAGGCCGTCACGGTGCTTCGCGCGTGTACATCGCCCCGGCTGCCGACGGTACCGGCGTGATTGCTGGCGGTCCGATGCGTGCCGTGTTCGAGGTGCTGGGTGTGAGCAACGTCGTGGCCAAGAGCCATGGCTCCAGCAACCCCTACAACATGGTCCGTGCAACGCTGGACGCCTTCCGTAATTTGTCGACCCCGGCTGAGATCGCTGCCAAGCGCGGCAAGACGGTCGAGGAAATCTTGGGTTGAACGTCCGCTGACACCGCGGACGTTCAGTCTGGAGAGACTTGATGAGCAATGAACAGAAGAAAACGGTCAAAGTGAAGCTGGTCCGTAGCCCCAGCCGGACGGTTGGCGGGCATCGTGACACGGTTCTCGGCCTTGGCCTGAAGCGGATGAATCAGGTCCGCGAACTGGAAGATACGCCCGCGGTGCGCGGCATGATCACCAAGGTGGCATACCTGGTCAAGGTGGTGGATTGATATGCGACTGAATGACTTGAAACCCGCAGAAGGTGCACGGCACGCCGCCAAGCGCGTCGGTCGTGGCATCGGATCCGGCCTGGGCAAGACGGCCGGTCGTGGCCACAAGGGCCAGAAATCCCGTTCTGGCGGTTTCCACAAGGTTGGTTTCGAAGGCGGTCAGATGCCGCTGCAGCGTCGCCTGCCCAAGCGCGGCTTCAAGTCGCTGCAGGCTGGTCGCGTTGCCGAGGTACGCCTGTCCGATCTGCAGCGTCTGGAGGCTACCGAGATCGATCTGAGCGTGCTGAAGGCCGCCGGCATCGTGTCGCAGCTGGCACTGTCCGCCAAGGTCATCCTGGCCGGCGAGATCAAGCGCAAGGTGTCGCTGGTTGGCGTGGGTGCCACCAAGGGTGCGCGCAGTGCCATCGAGGCTGCTGGTGGCAGCGTCCAGGACCCTGTCGCCACGCAAGCTGCGGCCTGATAAATGGCAACCAATCGGTCAGTGCAGGCTCGTGAGGCCAACAAGTACGGCGACTTGAGGCGCCGTCTTGTGTTTCTGCTGCTGGCGCTCGTGGTGTTCCGCATCGGCACCCACATCCCCGTGCCCGGAATCAATCCGGACGCGATGGCGGAACTCTTCGGCGGCCAGGAAGGTGGCGTCCTCGGCCTGTTTAACCTCTTCTCGGGTGGCGCGCTCAGCCGGTTCTCGGTGTTTGCGCTGGGGATCATGCCGTACATCTCGGCATCGATCATCATGCAGCTGCTGACGGTCGTCGTTCCGTCGCTCGAGCAGATCAAGAAGGAAGGCGAGGCCGGTCGGCGGATCATCACCAAGTACACGCGGTGGTTCACGCTGGCACTGGCCACGTTCCAGGCACTGGGCATCTCGGTGGCGCTGGAGTCCCAGGGAAACCTGGTCTCCGAGCCCGGCTTCATGTTCCGCCTCGTGGCGGTTATTTCGCTGGTCACCGGCACGATGTTTCTGATGTGGCTGGGTGAGCAGATCACCGAGCGGGGTCTGGGCAATGGCATCTCGCTGATCATCTTCTCCGGCATTGTGTCTGGCCTGCCCGGCGCTATTGGCGGTATGGGTTCGCTGGTCAGCAATGGCAACATGAACCCGGTGGCGGCGCTGATCATCATGGCGCTGGTCATCCTGGTAACGGCCTTCGTGGTCTTCATCGAGCGAGGTCAGCGTCGGATCACCATCAACTACGCCAAGCGTCAGGTCGGTAACAAGATCTACCAAGGGCAGACCTCCTATCTGCCGTTGAAGCTGAACATGGCCGGCGTCATTCCGCCGATCTTTGCCAGCTCCATCATCCTGTTCCCGGCTACCATTGCACAGTGGTTCACTTCCGGCGACAGTGAGAACGTCTTCGTCCGCACGTTGCGTGACGTGGCGGCCACGCTGTCTCCCGGTCAGCCGGTGTACATGTTGCTGTACGCCATCGCCATCATCTTCTTCTGCTTCTTCTACACGGCCCTGCAGTACAACAGTCGTGACACTGCCGAGAATCTGAAGAAAAGTGGTGCTATGCTGCCGGGCATCCGCCCGGGCGAGCAGACGGCCAAGTACATCGACAAGGTACTGACCCGGCTGACGGCCGTGGGGGCGCTCTACATCACGCTGGTCTGCCTGCTTCCAGAGTTCCTCATCCTGGAGTGGAACGTTCCGTTCTACTTCGGTGGAACCTCGCTGCTCATCATCGTGGTGGTGACGATGGACTTCATGGCACAGGTTCAGACGCACCTGATGTCCAACCAGTACGAAAGCCTGCTGAAGAAAGCTAACTTCAAGGGGCTGGGTTCGATGGGTCGCTGATACTTCAGCGACTCTTACAGGAAAACAATGTCGAAGGAAGATGTCATCCAGATGCAGGGCGAGGTGTTGGAGAACCTTCCCAACGCCACGTTCCGCGTCAAGCTGGAGAATGGTCATGTGGTCCTTGGCCACATTTCCGGGAAAATGCGGATGCACTACATCCGGATCCTGCCTGGAGACAAGGTGACGGTCGAGCTGACGCCTTACGATCTTTCCAGGGCGCGTATCGTCTTTCGCGCGAAATAAGACGGGGTGTTTGCCGTGGCGTCCACTGCGGCGGTCATTAGAGGTTAATAAGGCGGGGCGAGCCCCGCTTGGTGAGCAAGGGACAGAACATGAAAGTCATGGCCAGTGTCAAGAAGATGTGCCGGAATTGCAAGATCATCAGGCGCAATGGAATTGTCCGCGTTATTTGTGTCGATCCCCGGCACAAGCAGCGTCAGGGTTGAGAGAGGAATCTGAAACATGGCACGTATTGCTGGAGTCAACGTTCCGGATCGTCAGCACACCGTTATCGGTCTGACGGCCATTTACGGCATCGGCCGGGCTCGTGCCCAGGCCATCTGCGCCGCGGTCGGTATCGAGCCTTCCAAGAAGGTCCGCGACCTGAGCGATGCCGAGATGGAGCGCATCCGTGATCAGGTTGGCCGTTTCGTCGTCGAGGGTGACCTGCGTCGCGAAGTCTCGATGTCGATCAAGCGCCTGATGGACCTGGGTTGCTATCGTGGCCTGCGCCACCGTCGTGGCCTGCCGGTCCGTGGTCAGCGTACCCGTACCAACGCACGCACCCGCAAAGGTCCGAGCAAGGCCGGCGTGGCATTGAAGAAGTAAAGGAGCCTGAGCAAAGATGGCACGTAATCCTACAGCGCAGCAGGTTGCCGCTTCCCAGCGCGCCCGCAAGAAAGTCAAGAAGAACGTTTCCGACGGCATCGCACACGTCCACGCGTCCTTCAATAACACGATCATCACGATCACCGATCGCCAGGGCAACACGCTGTCGTGGGCGACTTCCGGGGGTGCCGGTTTCCGGGGTTCGCGCAAGTCCACGCCGTTTGCAGCCCAGGTGGCGGCCGAAGCCGCCGGCCGTGTCGCTATCGAGTATGGCATCAAGAACCTGGACGTTCGGATCAAAGGCCCTGGCCCTGGCCGTGACTCCTCCGTCCGTGCGCTGAACGCGCTGGGCATCAAGATCCTGTCGATCTCGGACGTGACTCCGGTGCCCCACAACGGGTGCCGTCCGCCCAAGAAACGCCGTATCTGATTCTTTCAAGACCACCTTGTTCGACCGGCGGGTACTGATGCCCGCGGCGGACTAACCGCGGCAAGAGCCGCGCAGCAACAAAGGAACGTAAAGTGGCACGTTATACCGGACCGAAGGCGAAACTCTCTCGCCGCGAAGGCACCGATCTCTTCCTGAAGAGCGCTCGTCGCTCCCTCGACTCCAAGGCCAAAGCCGACACCAAGCCTGGACAGCATGGTCGCACCAGTGGCCAGCGCACCAGCGACTATGGCCTGCAGCTGCGTGAGAAGCAGAAAGTCAAGCGCATGTATGGCGTCCTGGAGCGCCAGTTTCGTCGCTACTTTGCCGAAGCTTCCCGCAAGCGCGGCAACACTGGTGAGCTGCTGCTTCAGCTGCTGGAATCCCGTCTCGACAACGTCGTCTACCGCATGGGCCTGGCTTCCACCCGCGCCGAGGCACGTCAGCTGGTCTCGCACCGCGCCATTCTGGTCAACGGTGCCATCCTGAACGTCCCCTCTGCCGCCATCAAGCCCAACGACGTCATTGCCGTCAAGGAATCCGCCAAGAAACAGGCTCGGATCGTCGACGCGCTGAACCTGGCTGAGCAGTACAACTTCCCGTCCTGGGTCTCCGTGGACAAGAACAAGATGGAAGGTGTCTTCAAGGCCTACCCGGATCGGTCCGAGATCGCTGCCGACGTCAATGAAAGCCTGATCGTCGAGCTGTACTCGCGCTGATCGGGTCAAGTGAGGTAAGTCCCTATGCAGACTGCAATGCTCAAGCCACGCCTTGTGGAAGTCCAGGAGATCAGTGGACCTTCGCATGCCCGCGTGGTGATGGAGCCTTTCGAGCGTGGCTACGGCCATACGCTCGGCAACGCATTGCGGCGCGTGCTGCTGTCCTCCATGGTTGGCTATGCGCCGACCGAGGTGCAGATCGCCGGTGTGGTGCACGAGTATTCGACGGTGGACGGGCTGCGTGAAGACGTGGTCGATCTGCTGCTGAATCTGAAAGGCGTCGTTTTCAAACTGCGCGGCCGCAGCGAAGTGTTCCTCACGCTGCGCAAGGAAGTGCCTGGTCCGGTCAAGGCCTCCGATATCGAGCTGCCGCACGATGTGGAGATCATCAACCCCGATCACGTCATCGCAACGCTGACCGAGGGGGGCAAGCTGGACATGCAGATCAAGGTCGAGCAGGGCCGCGGCTATGTGCCCGGCAACATGCGCAACCTGGGCGACAGCAAGACCATCGGCCGCATCGTTCTGGACGCGTCCTTCTCGCCCGTTCGGCGCGTCAGCTACGCGGTCGAGAGCGCCCGTGTGGAACAGCGTACCGACCTGGACCGTCTGCTGATCGACATCGAGACCAACGGTGCCATCGCGCCGGAGGAGGCCGTTCGCCAGTCCGCCCGCATTCTGGTCGACCAGCTGCAGGTCTTCGCCTCCATCGAGGGCAACGAGCCCCCGATCGCCATCGGCATGGGTA
>CALIXC010000212.1 GCA_938046755.1 uncultured Lautropia sp.
GCCTGCCCGTGGGCATCATGACCGACGACGAGCGCCCGCTGGTGCTGGTGGGTGGGCGTTCCGCCGTGCGCGGCAACCCGGACTGCAGTGCGGCCGTGCCGCCGCCCGGCGGGAGCAACCCCGCATGAGCTGGGCACTGCTGCTGGAACCCTTCGGGTACGCCTACATGACCAACGCCATGTGGGTGGCCACGCTGGTGGGCGCCGTCTGCGCCTTCCTGTCGTGCTTCCTGATGCTGAAGGGGTGGTCGCTGATTGGCGACGCGCTTTCGCATTCGATCGTGCCCGGCGTGGCCGGTGCCTACATGCTGGGGCTGCCCTTCTCGGCCGGTGCGTTCTTCGCCGGGCTGATGGCCGCCGGCGCCATCGGCTTTCTCAACCGCCACACCCGTCTGAAGCCCGATGTGATCATCGGCCTGATCTTCAGCACCTTCTTCGGGCTGGGGCTCTTCATGGTGTCGGTCTCTCCCACGAGCGTCAACATCCAGACCATCGTGCTGGGTAACATCCTGGCCGTCACACCGGGCGACATGCTGCAGCTGGTCATCATCGGCGCCGTCACGCTGACCGTGCTGCTGCTGAAGTGGAAGGATCTGCTGGTCATCTTCTTCGACGAGGCCCATGCACGCAGTGTGGGCCTGCACCCGGGGCCGATGAAGCTGATCTTCTTCGCGCTGCTGGCTGCCTGTACCGTGGCCGCCATGCAGACCGTGGGGGCCTTCCTGGTCATCGCGCTGATCGTCACGCCTGGGGCCACCGCCTACCTGCTGTCGGACCGCTTCGGCCACGTCATCATCATTGCCACCGTCATTGGCGCCGTCAGCAGCTTCATCGGCGTCTATGCCAGCTACTTCCTCGATGGCGCCACCGGGGCCGTGGTGGTGCTGGTGCAGGCTGCCCTCTTCGCGCTGGCCTTCCTGTTCGCACCCACCCATGGCCTGCTGGCCGCCCGGCGTCGGCGGCGTCAGGCCGTGAGCGGCTGACACCGGGGCCGCATCCAGCGGCCCGCTGTCGCCTTTCCCGTCTTCCTCATCCACCCGCCACTTCCTGCCCCTTTCCGATTCCCTTTTCCACCATGGACCTCGACACCCTGCTGCTTCCCCTGCAATTCGACTTCATGCGGGACGCACTGCTGATGGCGGCGGTGGTGGCCGTGCCCTGTGCGCTGCTGTCGTGCTTTCTCGTGCTGAAGGGCTGGGCGCTGATGGGGGACGCCATTTCGCACGCCGTCTTCCCGGGCGTGGTGATCGCCTACATGATCGGCATCCCGCTGGCGGTGGGGGCCTTCGTGGCCGGCATGGGCTGCGCGCTGCTCACGGGCTACGTGAACGAGCACAGCCGCATCAAGCAGGACACAGTGATGGGCGTGGTGTTCTCCAGCATGTTCGCCCTGGGGTTGCTGCTGTATGTCTGGGCGCGCAGCGAGGTGCACCTGGAGCACATCCTGTTCGGCGACGTGCTGGGCACCAGCCCGCAGGATCTGCTGGAAAGCAGCGGCATCACCCTGGTGGTGGCAGGCTGGATCAGCCTGAAATGGCGAGACCTGATACTGCAGAGCTTCGATCCGGTCCAGGCGCGCACGGCGGGGCTACCCGTACGCCTGCTGCACTATGCGCTGCTGGCGGCGGTGTCGCTGGCCGTGGTGGGAGCGCTGAAGTCGGTGGGCATCGTGCTGACCATCTCGCTGCTGATCGCCCCGGGCGCCATCGCCCGGCTGCTCACGCGCACCTTTGGCCGCATGCTGGTGGTGGCGGTGCTACTGACGGTCGTGACCTCGCTGGTGGGCGTCTACCTTGCCTTCTTCCTGGACAGTGCGCCGGCCCCCACCATCGTGCTGCTGCTGGCCATGCAGTTCATCGTGGCGCTGGGCATCGGCACGCAGCGGGAGCGTCGGGCGCAGGCCTCGCTCAGCCTTCCAGACAGGCTTCCAGCCCAGGTGCCACCTTGGAAACCTGAAACTCGGTGAGCTGGTAGTCGGCCACACCTGCCCGGTAGAACGGATCTTCCGCCAGGATGCGCTCGGCGTCGGCCCGACTTTCGGCACGCATCAGGATGACGCCGCCCGTGCGCGGCTGCTTGCGGCCGGACATGAGCAGGCTGCCGGCAGCGTACTGCTTGTCCAGCCAGGCGCGATGCGCCTCAAGGTGCTGCTCCACCTCGGCCAGAGGTTTGATGTAGCTGAGAGAGACGATGAACATGGGAAGCCCAAAGATCAGGGGAAAGAGCTGGAACCATATCACATGGCCTGCTGACGGAAACTGGCAGCGGGCGTGGCTATCATGGTCTGATCGCTCATCCCCCTCCGGAGCCCTGACATGCACACCTTCAATCATCGGGATGGCCAGCACCTGGACATCGACGGCGCACGTATCTACGTGGAGGAACAGGGCAATCCGGACGGGCCGGCGCTACTGTTCCTGCCAGGCGGTTTCGACCAGATCGAGACCTGGAACCTGCTCATGCCGGGGCTGGCCGCCACGCACCGCCTCATCGGCATCGACAGCCGTGGGCACGGCCGATCCACGCTGGGCCCGCGGCCACTGTCCTACCGGCGCCTGGAAGAGGATGTGAAGACCGTCGTGCGGCATCTGGGACTGACGCACTATGGCGTCATCGGCCACAGCGATGGCGGGATCGTAGCGCTGCGGCTGGCGGCCGACCCGGCCAATCCGGTCACGCACATCATCCCCATCGGGGCCCAGTGGGAACTGCCGCCTGATGATCCGGCCCGCGAGGAGTTGGCAAAGGCCACACCCGACTTCTGGCGGAAGCTCTTTCCGGGCACCCGCCAGACCTATGGCGTGGGCACCTACGAGGCGCTGAACCCCGAACCGGACTTCGATGCCTTTGCCCGGGCCGTGCTGGCCATGTGGCTGAGCGACGGTGATGACGCCTATCCGGGCGAGCGCATCCGCGCCATCCGGGCCCGGACGCTGATCATCCACGGCGAGGAGGATCCCTTTGTCAGCCGCCCCCACACCCAGGCCCTGCTGGATCGGGTACCGCACGCGAAGCTGCTGCACCTGCCGTTCACGGAGCATTCGGCCCACGAAGAGCGGGTGGACTGGGTGCTGCCGGTGATTCGGGAATTCCTGGCCTAATTCGAGTCCAGACAGGCTCTCGCCCCCTTGCGCCCAGCGGCAGGCAGGTGCATGACCACGTTGACTTCCTCGGCCTGTATGTCCATGATGCGAAAAGCGTCTTCCTGACATCAGTCCGCATCGGACATACCGGAAGTCCGATCACTGCGATGTCTCGCTCGGGCAGCGCCATACTGCATCATGGAAACCGGATCCTGGACCTCACATGGCAGCAACCAATTTCAAGACCGAGAACAACACCTTCCGTAAACTGATCGGCAATGGATTGACTTACAGGATTCCACGATTCCAGCGCGACTATAGCTGGGGCGAAGACGAATGGGAGGACCTGTGGCAGGACATTCTGACAACGATCGGCGAGGATGGTG
>CALIXC010000213.1 GCA_938046755.1 uncultured Lautropia sp.
GCCCAGTACCGTGTCCTTGTCCTGGCCCGGCGTGGCATGACAGGTGGCACAGTCCGAGGCCACGAACACTTCACGTCCGTTCTTCAGATCAGCCCCTTCCAGCGGCGGCAACTCACGCGCACCATGCAGTGCCGACCACGTCCACGGGGAAGTCAGTACTCCATATCCCGCCGCGCCCAACACCACCAGGCTGGCTGCCGCTTTCCAGATCCCTCTGCCCTGCCGCCCCATTGTTCGGTTCCTCCTGAAATGGATGGCCCCCTGAAAGCGGGCCGAAAGCGCTATTTAAAATTGATACAGCGCTTCAACCCATCCTTAGGCGAACAACCATCCTGAAGTCACTATAGGCACTGACGAAGCCACAAAGGCTGCAGGGTTGTGAAAGGGATGTAAACAGGCGTTCAATCGTCTTGCCGTGTGATCCGGGTTCTGGTCGAATCCATGCCAATAACATCGCCAGGGAAGCCCATGGATCGGCCTGATGAACGCCTGAAGACGCTGCTGCACCAGGAGAGCAACGCATTCGTGCAGGCCATTCTTCTGCTTGCCCTGGCGCACGGCTTCACCGATCAGACCAGTTCGATGCGTGCTGCCTGGGCCGAGGCGGTCGAGCGGATCAATGCCTCGCTGTCGACCTGGCTTACAAATGCACGACCACGCCAGCTTGATGGGCGCAACGACTACCGCGCCGATCCCCGCTTCGAGCGGCTGCGCGAGATCGCCTGGCGCCATTACGAAGCGGGCGTTCCCCTGGAACTGCACCATGGCCTGTTCACCTTGTGCCACCAGGCCTATCGCCAGCACCTGAGGCAATGCCCGCAGCACCCGGATGCCGACGCCCTGCTGGCTGTCCTGGACGATTTCTTCGATGAAGCCACCCAGGCCATGCTTGCTCCGTGGGCCATGCGCCCTCCCAGCGAAGCAGCCCTGGCCGAAAACATCCGGCGCCTGACCCGCGAGCGGGACCAGTATTTCGGTGTCCTGGAAAGCCTCAGCGGCCCGGTCTTCATCACGTCCGAAGAAGGCCGACTGCAACATGCCAACGACGCCGCACTGCAAACCTTCCTGGGCCTGGCGGAAGCAGGTGCACTGCGCTACCGGCTGGCACTGCAGCATCACCGCGACACGTTGCAGGCCGTGGTCGACGACATCCTGGCCGCAAGCCGGCACGAACTGCACGCCATCTGGCTGGATACGCACGCGGGGCGACGCTGCTTCGACATCCGCCTGCGCCCCCTGGAAGACAGCGCCTACAAGCTCGACCGCTGCCTCATCATCCTGATGAACGATGTCACCGGGCACCAGCGGGCCATCGAGCGTGCCCGGCAGGCCGAGCACACCATGTCAATGTTCCTGGCCGCCATGAGCCACGAGATTCGTGGTCCATTGCACAGCGTTCTGGGCGCAGCCGAACTGCTGCGTGATGCCAGCCTGGCAGAAGCCGAGTCCCTGCTGGACCTGCTCGGCCTGTCAGCCGGTGCCCTCAACGCCACACTGGAAAACGTGCTGAGCTTCTCGCGCTTTCGCCACCAGGCCCCCCAGCCCCGACCCACCGCCGTACCGTTGCGCAAGATGCTGGTTGATCTGGTACGAACCCAGGACGTGCAGGCCCGGCACCAGGGCGTGCCCCTTCAACTGCAGCTTCCCGCCGAGCTGCCCGAACAGGTCATGCTGGACGGGTCACTGGTGCAGCAGGTGCTGGGCAACCTGGTTCGTAACGCCCTGCGGCACGACGATGGCCAGGGCGTGACGCTAGCCGTACAGATCGAGGGTTCCGAGCTGGTCTTCATCGTCACCGACCATGGTCCCGGGCTTCCCCCGGGCATTCAGGCCCAGCTCGCCCGTCCGGCCAGTGCTACCTCCACCCCGCTACCCGACCCTGTGGACAACAGCCACAGCTCGGGTCTGGGCCTGCTGATCGTCCAGCGCATGACCCAGGCACTGGGCGGTCGGCTGCAACTGCCGCCCGACGCAAACGGTGCCTGCATCGAAGTGCGGCTGCCACTGGTACTGCCCGAGATCGCCGCTCCCGACACGAACATCCCTGCACACCTGCCGGAAGCCCCACTCCTCGATCAGAGCTGCCTGCTGCTTGATGACGACCCAATCGGCGCACTGGGCACCATTGCCATGCTCGAGCGCCTGGTCCGTTCGGTGGACCACGCCACCAGCCTGACCCAGGCCAGCGCCCTGCTGCAGACCCAGCCCGACGTCTACGACTTCTTCATCGTCGATACCCGGCTGCCCGACGGCAGCGGTCTGGACTTCGCTCGCCGGGTCCGCCTGGACCCGCGCATGGCCAGCAAGCCGGTGCTGCTGCTGAGTGCCAATACCGAGCAAGTCCGCCAGCAGCCCGAATCCGGCATGCTCTTTGCCGCCCTGCTGGAAAAGCCCCTGGACGCCACGACACTGGCCCAGGCAATCCGACGCCATGCCGGCCCCCCGCCCACCGGCCCGGACAAGGAGGACACGCTGTCGATTGCCGATGGCCTGTGGCTGGACACCCCGACGCGTCGATTGCACATCGACGGCCGCGTCGAGACGCTGTCGCCCGCCGAGACCCGGCTGCTGGTCTGCCTGGCCGCCGCCATCGGTAAGCCCTGCGACCGCACCTGCATCAGCGAAGCCATCTGTGGCCGGGACTGGGTGTACGGCGACCGCACGGTGGACGTGCTGGTCTCCCGTCTGCGCCGACGGCTGCGAGGCAGCGTGGCGCGCATCGTCACCGTGCACGGGCTCGGCTACACCCTCACGGTCGGCTGACAGGCGAAAAGGAAGCTTGCGATGACGATGATGTTGCCGCTCTGTCCGATGGTAGCCACGTCCTCGAACCCCGCGCCTTCGAGCTGGATACAAAGCTCGGCCATCGGGACCCGGTTGATCTTGCCGACATTGATGCCGCCCGGCATGATGAGCCAACGCATCATGCAAGCTCCGGCTTGCCGTCGGTGACGCGCCCAAGGGGCTGAATCACATCCATGGCTCTGACCGCCGCCTGAACGACAGAGGCAAAAAAAACCCCTGAGCAAATGGATAAGGACTCAGGGGCGGGAGAATGTCGATGGTTGCGGGGGGAGGATTTGAACCTCCGACCTTCGGGTTATGAGCCCGACGAGCTGCCAGACTGCTCCACCCCGCGAAAAGAAGTATAGCCATACTGGATTCCGTTTGCAAGTCTTTCTGCTTGGCCGTAAATTTCTCCTCATGAAGTACTGTTCAGAATGCGGCAGTCCCACGCAGATCCTCGTCCCCGAGGGTGACAACCGCCCACGCCAGGTCTGCACCCATTGCCATGCCGTCCATTACGTCAACCCGCGCATCGTGGTCGGTGCCGTCTGCCTGTGGGAAGACCGCATCCTGCTGTGCCGCCGCGCCATCCAGCCCCGCAAGGGCAAATGGACGCTGCCTGCAGGCTTCATGGAAATCGGCGAGACCATGTCGGCCGGCGCCCTGCGCGAGACCCACGAGGAATCGGGCGCCCGCGCCGAGGTCGACGGCCCGCTCTTTGCCATTCTGGATGTCCCCCACGCCGAGCAGGTGCACGCTTTCTACCGTGCCCGCCTGCTGTCACCCGAGCTGGACCCGGGCGAAGAAAGCCTCGACGCACGGCTGTTCGACGAGAAGGACATCCCCTGGGACGAGATCGCCTTCAGCACGGTGGAGACCACGCTGCGCTGGTTCCTGGCCGACCGTCGCCTGGGCCGCTTCTCGCTGCATGAGGGCCACATCCCTGCCCCAACGGGCAGGCAGCCCACCAATCCGTCCCCTCGCCAGAGCAGCAACGCCGACACGTCCTCCGACAAGGGCGGCCACGGCTGATCTCCCGATCGCTTCTTCCTGCCCGGTTCCATCGCCACATTCCCCTCGCCCCTTCAACGCCCCGCCACCGATGATTCGCTACTGGGTCGAAGCCGACACCCCGCTGCCCGCCGCCGACCGCGACGTGCCGGGCTATCCCGGGCTCATCGCCCTGGGGGCCGACCTGGGCCCCGACCGGCTGGTGGAGGCCTACACACAGGGGCTCTTTCCCTGGTACAGCGCGGGCCAGCCGGTGCTGTGGTGGTCGCCCGACCCGCGCATGGTCGTCTTCGTCGACGAGTTCTCGCCTTCGCGCTCGCTGCGGCGGCTGCTGGCACGCCTGGCCAACAGCGGTCATCCTGGCCCCGCAGCCTCCGTCTCACCACACTCGCCCCAAGGCACCTCAGCGCAAGACAACACTGCCGCCCCCCGCTGGCAGATCACGCTCGACACGGCCTTTGCCGACGTGATGCAGGCCTGCGCAGAACCCCGTCCCGGCCAGGACAGCACCTGGATCACCCCCGCCATCCAGGCTGCCTACACGGCCCTGCATCAACGCGGCATGGCCCATTCCCTGGAGGTCCGTGAAGACGGCCAGCTCATCGCCGGCCTCTATGGCGTCGCCATCGGTCGCATGTTCTTCGGCGAGTCCATGTTCACCCGCCGGCCCAACGCCTCCAAGTGTGCCTTCGCCACGCTGATGCACCTGCTGGCCGCCCACGGTCTTCCCCTGGTCGATTGCCAGCAGTCCACCCGGCACCTGGGCAGTCTGGGCGGGCGTGACATCTCCCGTGCCGACTTCCTGGCGCACATCCGCCCCCTGCTGGCTGCCCCCGCCCCCGACTGGCAGGCCATGGCTCGCGACATCGCCTGGCCGGACTTCAGCCAATGAGCGACAACCGGCCGCCCTCCCAGCGCTACATACGGCTATACGTCACGGCCGCCTTTCCCTGCAGCTACCTGCCCAACCGCTTCGCCCGCTCGCAGGTGGCCGAACCTGCTGCCTCCATCGACGCCGACAACTATGGCGAACTGGTGCGTGCAGGCTTCCGGCGCAGCGGCCGCTTCACCTACCGGCCCCGCTGCGACAGCTGCCAGGCCTGCATCCCGGTGCGCGTCCCCGTGCAGCAGTTCCGGCCCGACCGCAGCCAGCGCCGCGCCATCCGCCGCCACGGCAGCCTCATCAGTCGCAACCTGCCACTGGTCTTCAGCGACGAACACTACGCGCTCTACATCCGCTACCAGCAGGCCCGCCACCGTGGCGGCAGCATGGACGAGGACGACGAGGACCAGTACCGCGAATACCTGCTGCAATCGGGCGTCGACACCCGGCTGGTCGAGTTCCGCACCCCCGACTCCACCCTGGTCATGGTCTCGGTCATCGATGTGCTCGACGACGGCCTTTCCGCGGTGTATACATTCTTCGAGCCCGATCTGCCCGGAGGCAGCCTGGGCACCTATGGCATCCTCTGGCAGATCCGGATGTGCCAGGTACTGGGACTCGACTACCTCTACCTGGGCTACTGGATCGAGGAAGCGCGCTCCATGCGCTACAAGAGCAACTTCCGCCCGCTCGAACAACGGATAGACGGACAATGGATACCCCTGAAAGACTGAACGCCCTGGGCTACCGGGCCCTGCGCCCCCTGCTGTTCCTGCAGGATCCCGAATGCGCCCACCACGCCGGCCTGCGACTGATGGACCTGCTGACAGCCATGCCGGCCGGTCTGCGCCCGGCGCGCGTCCACGACCCCGTCGAGCTGCTGGGCCTGTCCTTTCCCAACCGCGTCGGCATCGCGGCCGGCATGGACAAGAACGCCAGTCACATCGACGCGCTGGCCGCACTGGGCTTCGGTTTCCTCGAGCTGGGCACCGTCACCCCGCTGCCCCAGCCCGGCAATCCCAAACCGCGGCTATTCCGCCTTCCCCAGGCCCAGGCCATCATCAACCGCTTCGGCTTCAACAACGAGGGCCTGGAAGCCTTCGTGCGCAACGTCCGAACCTCCCGTACCTGGCAGAAGCGCCAGACGCTCCCCGCCGGCGCCCCCTGCCAGCCTGTCACCCCACCGGTGCTGGGCCTGAACATCGGCAAGAATGCCGCCACCCCGCTGGAATCGGCCACGCGCGACTACCTCACCGGCCTGGCTGCCGTCATGCCACTGGCCGACTACGTGGCCATCAACATCTCGTCGCCCAACACCGCCAATCTGCGCAAGCTGCAGGGCGGCAACGAACTGGACGAACTGCTGGGGGCCCTGGACCGCGAGCGCCAGCGGCTGGCTACCTCGGTGGGCCGCAATCCGCCATTGCTGCTCAAGATCGCACCGGACCTTGATGACGACCAGATTGCCGTCATCATCGAGGCGCTGGTGCACCACCACATCGACGGCGTCATCGCCACCAACACCACTCTCTCGCGTGATGCCGTCAAGGGCCTGCCCCATGCCGAGGAAGCCGGCGGCCTGTCGGGCCGGCCCGTGTTCGAAGCCTCCAACCGGGTCATTCGCACCCTGCGTGCCGGCCTGCCCGCCCGCTACCCCATCATCGGCGTGGGCGGCGTCATGTCGGCACAGGATGCCGTGGCCAAGATCGAGGCGGGTGCCGACCTCGTGCAGATCTACAGCGGCCTGGTCTATGAAGGCCCTGCCCTGGTCTCCGCCGCCGCTCGGGCCATTCACCGGCATGATGAGACGATACGCTAGAATCACGGTCAACAGATAAATCCGTCTGCGGGGGGCCCATCCTGGGTCCTTCCCCAGAGCCCTCCTCGAGCCCTGATGACAGACAACACACCTCCTGAAGCCACCATCCCCCCCCAGGCAGGCGCCGAGCCCGCCTCGCGCCCTGGCAAGGGCATCAAGACCACCATCCAGGTCCTGGAACGCATGGTGTCGCTGCTCGACGCGCTGGCCCAGCAGCCCCGGGCCGTCAGCCTGAAGGAACTGTCCAGTCGCACGGCACTGCACCCATCCACTGCCCATCGCATCCTCAACGACCTGGTCACCGCCCGCTTCGTCGATCGCGTCGACACCGGCAGCTACCAGCTGGGACTGCGGCTGCTGGAACTGGGCAACCTGGTCAAGGCCCGGCTCAACGTGCGAGACGCCGCCATGGGCCCCATGCGCGAGCTGCACCGCCTCACCGGCCAGCCCATCAACCTCTCCATCCGCCAGGGTGACGAGATCGTCTACATCGAGCGTGCCCTGTCCGAGCGCAGCGGCATGCAGGTGGTGCGCGCTGTCGGCGGGCGGGCGCCCCTGCACCTCACCTCGGTCGGCAAGCTGTTCCTGGCGGGCGAAAACCACCGCGCGCTGCAGAACTACATCAGCCGCACCGGCCTGGCCGGCCACACCCGCAACAGCCTCACCGACCCGGCCCGTCTGGAGCGCGAACTGGCCCAGGTGCGCTCCCACGGCTTCGCGCGCGACAATGAGGAGCTGGAGCTGGGTGTGCGCTGCATCGCCGCCGGCATCCGCGACGACTCGGGCGACCTGGTGGCCGGCCTGTCCATTTCGGCCCCGGCCGACTTCCTGCAGAACGGCTGGGTTGAACAGCTGTGCCGCACGGCAGCGCAGATCTCGGCTTCGCTGGGTTACGACGCCAGCGAATCGAACAGCGCCCACTGAGTCCAGGTCACAGCAGTGGCCATCACGGCCGGGCCATGAACGCCCGCCCGCCGTTCACCGAACCCCCCCATGAAAAAGGCCCCGGAGGGTGCATCACGCACCGTCCGGGGCCTTTCTTCGTGCATCCTGGCCTGTCAGCCCTCCAGGAAGCGCCGGATGCGGTTGGCATCGGCCACCCGCGAATACCGTCCCTGCGAATCCAGCAGCACGATGATCATCTGCCGGCCGTTGACGCGTGCCTGCATCACCACGCAATTGCCCGCCTCGTTGATGAAGCCCGTCTTCTGCACCGTCAGGCCCCATTGCTGGTTGCCCACCAGCGGATTGGTGGTGTGAAAGACCCGCGTACCGTAAGCCGTGCGCACCTGCAGCTGGCTGGCCACCGAGAAGCGACGGATTTCCGGATAGCGCGCCGAACGCGCCACCAGCAATGCCAGATCACGCGCCGTCGACACGTTCGAGGCCGACAGCCCGGTCGGATCAAGGAACACCGAATCCCACATGCCGATCTCGCGCGCCTTGCGGTTGGCCGCAGCCACGAAGGCCGCCACTCCACCCGGATAGCTGCGCGCCAGCGCATGGGCCGCACGGTTCTCGGAAGACATCAGCGCCAGCTGCATCAGCTCGGCCCGAGTCAGCTCGGTGCCCACCGGCAGGTGCGAGGTGCTGTAGCGCTCGGTATCGCGGTCCTCGGCCTCGATGCGGATCTTCTCGTCCAGCGGCTGGCCACCGTCCAGCACCACCATCGCCGTCATCAGCTTGGTCAGCGAGGCAATGGGCAGCACCGCCGACGAATTCTTGTCATACAGGATCTTGCCGTTTCGCGGATCCACCACCAGCGCCACGCTGGAACGCAGCGCCAGCGGATCCGGGATGCGGTTCAGACCGGCCGCCTCGCCCAGCGAACCACTGGCGATGGCCGGCAGCTCGGCGGCACGGGATGCGAAGCTCTCGTTGCTTGCCAGCGACACCGTACGCACACCGACCCTGGCACTGCCCGTACCCAGCAATTGCGGGCGTGCAGACGCAGAGCTGTGCTGGCCCTGAGCCGCAGCCGCCATGGCAGACTCGATACGCTTTCGCTGCACCGCAGCATCACGCCCCTTGCCAGAGTGCACGCCGGTCGTCGTTACTACGCGCACTGGGCTGAGGGCGGCTTTGGCAGCAGGCTTCTTCTTGGCATCGATTTGCGCATTTTTGTTACCAATTTTGGTTGTTTTGACGGCAGACGTCGCCTTGACGGTAGCTACCTTGGTCGCTTTAGCGCTGGCACTGCGCACGGCACCGCCCCGGATTGTCGAACCGGCGGCCTTGGTACCCGCAGCCGTCTTGCGCGTGCTCTTGGACGTAGCCTTGGCATTGCGCGACGCTCCCGCCTTGCCACTGACCCCGGCCGAAGGCTTCTGGGCGGGCGCCGCCTGAGCATACCCCCCCCCTGCCAGCAGCATTGCACCCACCAGCACCCTGGACACCCACGACAACATAACTGCGCGCACCATCTTTCCTTTAGCCACAACCTTGAACCAGGACATACATTCTAATAGCTAAATCATTGGTTTTTCAATGCGTTACCCGTACAGCCTTAAGCAGCGCCTAAAGTTGCGCGTCACCCACACACACCATCGACCGCCCATCCCCCGAAGATCCCCGCCCAGCCTGCATTCACCGGCATTCGTCGCCGAACGACCGACGGATGCAGCTCCCGAACCGACGGGTGGCTGTCCAGGTTTTCGGGGTATATGCAACATATTCCGTAACAAGACTTGCTTTCATTGCCAGATTGAGCGCCGCGAGCGAAAGATCCGTCTGAAAGGCTGTGCG
>CALIXC010000214.1 GCA_938046755.1 uncultured Lautropia sp.
TGGTGCTGGTGCTGGTGCTGGTGCTGGTGCTGGTGCTGTGGCTTTGCTTTTGCCAGGTGTCGTGGCGCAAGGTGGAGGGATGCCTTGGGGTAGCTTGGACCCTGGAACAGTGACGGGGTCCGGGGGCGTGCGGTGTGTGCGACCGCCCCCGGCAGGAGACCAGGTCAGTCTTCGAGGTCCTCGACGATTTCCCAGCTGGTCTCGATGGCAGCTGTCTTGGCCAGCATGGCGGTGGCCGAGCAGTACTTGTCGTGAGAGAGCTTGATGGCCCGTTCGACATGGGCGGGGTTAAGCTTGCGGCCGCGCACGATGAAGTGCAGATTGATGCGCGTGAACACCTTGGGATCGGTGTCGGCGCGGTCGGCTTCCAGCTGAACCTGGCAACCGCGCACGTCATGGCGTCCTTTCTTCAGGATGAGGACGACGTCGTAGGCTGTGCATCCACCGGCGCCCGCCAGCATCAGCTCCATCGGGCGAGCCGCGAGGTTGTCTCCGCCGCCCTCCGGAGCGCCGTCCATGCCGATGAGGTGGCCGCTGCCGGTGTCGGCGATGAAGCGCATGGTGCCTGGGCCCATCCAGCGAACGTTGGTTTTCATGGTTCTGTCCTAGATCCTAGAAGAGATTGTCGATATGGGAATGCCGTGTCGGCGAAGGCAGCAAGGGCCCGGTGTCCGATGGCACTCGAAGTCTCGCTGTCTTCGTGCAGGTGCTGATTCTAATTAGTAGGAACATGGCGAAATCAGAGGGGGTATGAAGACGCGGTGTGCTTGGGGTTTTGACGAGCGGTGGAAGTTGCGGCTAGAATCAAGGGCTTTCCGAATCGAAGTACATTGCCGGGCGCGCCGTAGGCGCAGACTCTTGTTGATCCCCGGCCCGCGGCGCCATCGACGGCGTCGTCTGGGGGGCTACCCGGCAGGGTGCCCCATGGCCGCCACGCTTCGGCACAGACCCAATTAAAGGTGGCGTTTCTAGCGCCAGGCAACATGAAGACTTTCTCCGCTAAAGCACAAGAGGTTCAGCGCGACTGGCATGTGGTCGATGGTACTGACCAGGTGCTGGGCCGTCTCGCTGCCGAGATCGCCCGACGCTTGCGTGGCAAGCACAAGCCCGAATTCACCCCTCACGTCGACACCGGCGATTACATCGTTGTTGTCAATGCGTCCAAGATCCGCGTGACCGGTACCAAGGCCGACAACAAGGTCTACCACCGTCACAGTGGGTACCCGGGTGGCATTTCCTCCACGACCTTCTCCAAGATGCAGGACCGTTTCCCCGGTCGTGCCCTTGAGAAAGCCGTGAAAGGCATGCTGCCGAAAGGCCCACTTGGCTATGCCATGATCAAGAAGCTGAAGGTCTATGCTGATGAGACCCATCCGCATGCCGCTCAGCAACCCAAGCCCCTGCAGTTCTGAATACCGGAGAGTCAGATCCCATGATCGGCGAATACAACTACGGCACTGGCCGTCGCAAGACTTCCGTCGCCCGGGTCTTCATCCGGCGTGGCACTGGCAAGATCACCGTCAATGGCCGTGATCTGGACACCTATTTCTCGCGCGAGAGCGGTCGCATGATCGTCCGCCAGCCGCTGGCTGTGGCCGACGTGGCCACCACCTTCGACATCCGTGTCAATGTGCACGGCGGTGGTGAGTCGGGTCAGGCTGGTGCCGTTCGTCACGGCATCACCCGCGCCCTGATCGACTTCGACGAGACGCTGAAACCGGCGCTGTCGTCTGCTGGTCTGGTGACCCGCGACGCCCGTGAAGTCGAGCGTAAGAAAGTCGGTTTCCGCAAGGCACGTCGGCGCAAGCAGTTTTCGAAGCGTTGATGTCAGCGGGCTGCCATCTTTGCGTATTGCGCAAAGATGGCGGTGTCCGGCTGTTTTCCGGCGAAGGGCGCACGAGGCGCCCTTTGTCGCGTCCAGCGGATTCATCTTTCAACC
The DNA here is from genome assembly GCA_938046755.1 of uncultured Lautropia sp. Classification (GTDB taxonomy): domain Bacteria; phylum Pseudomonadota; class Gammaproteobacteria; order Burkholderiales; family Burkholderiaceae_E; genus Lautropia. Next base: position 1,940 of record CALIXC010000214.1, read on the forward strand.
AGTCTGGTGTGGCTGACGGCATGAAGCGTGATCGACCCCGTACCTTGCATCGCATTGGCCGTGGGGCCCGTGTGGAAGGCACCTTGCGCTTTTCGGGGCGACTGGAGGTGGAAGGGCGCGTCCAGGGCACCATTCTGGCCGAGGACGTGCGCAGCAGTGCCGTCCGGGTTTCCTCTTCCGGGCAGGTTGACGGTGCCATCGAGGCGGCCGTGGTGCATGTGGCCGGAACTGTCAACGGCCCCATCCGTGCCAGCAAGCGGCTGGTTGTTCAATCCGGTGCCCGGCTCAACGGCGATCTTCTGTACCGGGATCTGCAGCTGGAGTATGGCGCATTGGTGACAGGGTCTCTGAAGTCGCTGGACAGCGATGAAGTAGGCTTGAAACTGGTTGCCGTCGGTCGCAAATGAGATGTCTGGACGCCGAAGTTCATCTATGATGACTTCCAGATGCGCCGAGACCCATGTTTAGCGCTTTATCAGGAGTAGACATCCATGTCTGAAGTATCAGAAATGCCCCCCCCGCTTCTCTTTACGGACAGCGCTGCCACCAAGGTGGGTGAGCTGATCATGGAAGAGGGCAATCCGGATTTGAAGCTGCGCGTGTTCGTGCAGGGTGGCGGCTGTTCTGGCTTCCAGTACGGGTTCACGTTCGACGAAGATGTGGCCGAAGATGACACCGTGATGGAAAAGAACGGGGTTACGCTGCTGATCGATGCCATGAGCTACCAGTATCTGGTGGGGGCAGAGATCGATTACAAGGACGACCTGAATGGATCGCAGTTCGTGATCAAGAACCCAAATGCCGCGACGACCTGTGGATGCGGTTCGTCGTTCTCGGCCTGATCGGGGCTGATTCGAGAGGTATTTTCACGGCGGTTGGCGTTGCCGGCTGCTCAGGAATGAGAAGGGGGCATGGCGTGGGCCATGCCCCCTTTTTGTTGTCTCCGGGGCTGTCGGGAGAGCGCCGGGAAGGTGTCTTGCCAGTCCCGGCGTTGGTGTGAACAGGCTGCTGGATAGGTGTTGGGGGCGGGGGCCATGAGACTTGCTGGGTAGGGTTCTGTGCCGTTTCGGGGGCTGGCAGGTCTTGTACGATGCAATGAGGACGGCTGCCGCGTGGAGGGGGCGGGTTTCTGACTTGATGAGGCCTTGTGTCCTGTGGAAGGGACCGTGCCGACTTGATGAGGTCTTAGGTGTGAAGGCGATGAGGCCTGCGTCGTGACGCCTCAGTGTCGGCGCAATGGAGCCCTGTGCCAGGCCCCCAGAATGCTGTCGTGGCGTGAACCGGTGATGCGGGTGAGCGGGATGGGGGCTTCGTGGACGCGCTGCCGTGCCAGCCAGGCAAAGCCGCTGGCTTCCACGGCCTGAGGGGCGATGCCCAGGGCGTGGGTGCTTTGTACGAGGGTGTCGGAGCCGACGGCTTGCTGGATGGCTTGCGCGAGTCTGGTATTCTCTGCGCCGCCACCGCACAGGTAGACGGCCGACAGGTTCTGGGCACGGATGGCCTGGGCGGTGCTTTCTGCGGTGAGGGCCAGCAGGGTGGCCTGCACGTCGGCGGCAGAGGCATCCGAGTGCGCCTGCAGGTGCTGCTTCAGCCAGGACAGGTTGAAGAGGTCGCGCCCGGTGCTCTTGGGAGCGGGTCGGGCGAAGTAGGGATCGGTCAGCAGGCGCTCGAGCAGTTCGGGAATGCAGTGGCCGCTGGCGGCCCACTGGCCATGGTGGTCATAGCGGTGGCCATGGTGGGCTTCGATCCAGCCATCGAGCAGGGTGTTGGCCGGGCCGGTGTCGAAGCCGATGACCGTGGGGGTGGGCTGCTGCGTGTCGATGACGGTGAGATTGGCGATGCCCCCCAGGTTGAGGATGCCGTAGCGACCCTGCAGGCCGGCAAAGACATGGGCATGGAAGGCGGGCATCAGCGGAGCGCCCTGGCCGCCGGCGGCGATGTCGGCGCTGCGCAGGTCGGCGATGACATCGATGCCGGTGGCTTCGGCCAGGCGCGGGGCGTCAAGCAGCTGCAGGGTGTAGCCCTCGGCGGGTACATGGCGTACGGTCTGGCCATGGGCGCCCAGAGCACGCACCTGTCGGGGCGAGATACCGTTCTGTTGCAGCAGCAGCTGCACGCATTCGGCGTAGAGGTCTGCGAGTTGTTGACCTGCACGCGCTGCGGCAGCTAGTTCATCGGGGGCGGGGTGTTGCAGCGCGGTGAGCTGGCGGCGCAGGGGCTCGGGCATGGGCACAAAGGCGCTGGTCAGCGTCTGGCGGATTCTGCCTTGGCCATCGAAGGCGATCAGTACGCCATCGACGCCATCCATGCTGGTGCCGGACATCAGGCCGGCGTGTATCTCGTCGATGTCGGTGATGTCTGCCTGGGGAGCGGTTCGAAGGAGGGCGTCGTGCTGCATGGGGCCGGGATGGAATGAAAAGCGCCCGACAGGCGGGCGCATGGTGTGGGTTCCGGGACCTCCTCAGTCGGAAGCCTCTGGCCTGGTCTGGTCAGGGGTTGCCGCGCGGCACGCTGCCGGCGCTTACTCGAACGAGGCCACCGTGGTGGATTCCTGCCAGCGCATCAGGTCGATGACCTGCTCGGCCTGGGCGCGCAGCTGGGTGCGGCTTGCCGTATCCAAGGCGGGGGCAGGCTGGGGCAGCATGGTGTTGGGGTCGATCTGCTGACCGTTGACCTGGAACTCGAAGTGCAGGTGCGGGCCCGTGGCCCAGCCGGTCTGGCCGACCTCGCCGATGACCTGGCTCTGCTTGATCTTGTCGCCCAGGCGCAGCTTGGGCGAGAAGCGCGACATGTGGGCGTAGAGGGTGCGCTGGACGTCGTCGTGCTTGACGATGATGACGTTGCCGTAACCGCGCTGGGTGCCCAGGAACTCGATCGTGCCATCGCCGACGGAGCGGATCTTGGTGCCCGTCGGTGCGGCGTAGTCGATGCCCTTGTGGGCGCGCCAGTCACGGAAGACGGGGTGTCGGCGGCCCAGGGTGAAGCCGGAGCTGATGCGGGTGTACTCAAGCGGCGAGCGCAGGAAGCGGCGCTTGAGTGCCTGGCCGTCGAAGCTGTAGTAGTCACCTTCGCCGTCGGGGCGGGCAAACCACAGGGCGTCCAGCCGACGATCGCCGGAGACGTACTCGATGGCGAGGATGCGGCCGGGCTGGCCTTCACCCAGAGAGGCGGGGTCGACGAACATCTCGTAGACGAGCCGCAGGCGGTCGCCTTTCTTCACTTCACGGTGGAAGTCGATGTCGGATCCGAAGACTTCGGCGATGCGGCTGGAAACGGCCGACGGGATGCCGGCGGCATCGGTGGCTGCGAACAGGGTGGTGTTGACCCGGGCCGAGCGCGTGATCAGACGGCGCTCCAGCACGTGGTCCTGGATGCGGGCGTCCCACTTGCCGTTCTGGAGCGACAGCACCAGCTGCTGCGGCGGAGTCTTGCCTTGGCTGTTGTAGGGCAGGGGGTAGGCCAGCGACTGGATGCGGTTCTGCTGGTCGAGCGTGGCGTTGACGGTGCTGCCCGGTGTGAGGCTCAGGAGCTTGCGCGCCGTGGCGTCACGGCGCACGAACTCGATGAGCGACATGTCCTGCTGGCCGAGCTTGCGCAGCAGGCTGCCGACCGATTCGCCCCGGGAGACGGTGATCTCGCGGTGGAAGACGCCGGTTGTGGGCAGCGGCTGGGGGGCAAGCGACACGGGTTCGATGACACGAGCGTGCGGCGGCGGCTCCTCGGTCAGCGGCGCGACCGCAAAGGCGGTGAGCGTGGCGACGGAGAAGGCAGCGCCCAGGGCAGAGGCGAGTCGTTTACCGGGAGAATTGTGCATGCGTGGCGTGGGAATCGGGCTGCCCGGCCTCCGGCAGTCGGAGAACCGGGGGAAGAACTGGGCTGCCGCCTGGTAGCCTCGGATAGAATCTTCCAGAAGCGGCGGCATGCCCGGTTGATCTGGCTGCCGTTCCCGATCACTTTGGCGCGTGCGACGCCCGGAGGCAGGCGCGCGCACCGGAACCCGGGCTTGCTGCGACAAGACCCCTGACGACGCGCCGGCGGGCGCGACAGACGAGTGGCGGCCGGGGTGTTGCAAAAAGCTCCGAATGGTCGGGAACAGGCTTATGAGCCCAGATTCTAACGTCAAACGCACGTTGGTAAGTCGTCTTTTCTGCCCGTTCGTGAGAACGTGCACCTGCAAACCCCTTAAGCTCTCACATTTTGCTCCTCTCATGTCATCCAGTGATCCGATCGAAGAGACCGTCCAGCAGTCGCTGGCCATCATCAAGCGTGGAATCGACGAGCTGCTCGTTGAGGCGGAGCTGGCTGCCAAGCTCCGGCGCAGCCTGAAGGAGAACCGGCCGCTGCGCATCAAGCTGGGTCTGGATCCTACGGCGCCGGACCTGCATCTGGGCCACACGGTGGTGCTGAACAAGATGCGTCAGCTCCAGGATCTGGGGCATCAGGTGATCTTCCTGATCGGCGACTTCACGGCCTCGATCGGGGATCCGTCGGGGCGAAATTCGACGCGGCCGCCGCTCACCCGCGAGCAGATCGAGCAGAACGCACAGACCTACTTCCGGCAGGCAAGCCTCGTGCTGGATCCGGCGCGGACCGAGATCCGCTACAACTCGGCCTGGTGCGACAAGATCGGGCTGCGCGACATGGTGCAGCTGGCCTCGCGCTACACGGTGGCGCGCATCCTGGAGCGCGACGATTTCACTAAGCGGCTGAAGGCGGGGGTGCCCATCTCGGTGCACGAGATGCTGTATCCGCTCCTGCAGGGCTACGACTCGGTCGTGCTGGAGGCCGATCTGGAGCTGGGGGGTACCGACCAGAAGTTCAACTTGCTGGTGGGTCGCGAGCTGCAGCGCGAGTACGGCAAGGAGCCGCAGTGCGTGCTGACGATGCCGCTGCTGGAAGGGCTGGACGGCGTCGAGAAGATGTCCAAGTCCAAGGGCAACTACGTGGGCATCACCGAGCCGGCCAACACGATGTTCGCCAAGGTGATGTCGATTTCCGACGCCATGATGTGGCGCTATTTCACGCTGCTGTCGTTCCGGCCGATGAGCGAGATCGACGCGCTGCGGGCCGAGTGCGAGGCCGGTCGCAATCCGAAGGAAGCCAAGGTGCTGCTGGCCCGCGAGCTGGTGGAGCGCTTCCACGGGGCGGGTTCCAGCGATGCGGCGGTGGAGGATTTCGAGCTTCGCGCGCGGGGCGGGGTGCCCGACGAGATCGAGGAGGTGACGCTTTCTGGCGCGCCGCTGGGCATCGTGGCCGTCCTGCGTGACAGCGGGCTGGTGCCGTCGGCCTCGGAGGCGGGGCGGATGCTGGCCCAGAACGGCGTGCGCGTCGATGGCTCGGTGGTGACCGACCGGGGGCTCACGCTGCCGGCGGGAACCTATGTCGTGCAGGTGGGCAAACGCAAGTTCCGCCGGGTGACGGTGGCATGACGGCTGCGGCATCGGAAAGAGGCGCACCCGCGCTGGAAGGGCTGGAGGCTGGGGCGTTGCCCGACGGCGTGCGCCTCGTGCTGGTGCGGCACGGCGAGACCGACTGGAACATGGTGCGGCGTATCCAGGGGCAGCTGGACGAGCCGCTCAACGCGGTGGGCGTGCAGCAGGCGCAGGCAGCCGCAGCGCGGTTTGCGCCCGGTATGGTGGATGCCATCCATTGCAGCGACCTGCTGCGTGCCAGCCAGACGGCGGCGGCCATCGGCGCCGTGACAGGTGTGCCGGTGGTGCCGGAGACTGTATGGCGCGAGCGGCATTTCGGGCGCTTCCAGGGCTGGGTCTACGCTGACATCCAGCGGGACGATCCCGAGACCTATCGGCGGATCGAGGCGCGGGATCCGGACCTGGACCTGCAGGGCGGCGAGAGCCTGATGCAGGTGCGTGCGCGCATCGAGGCGGCGCTGGCCGAGCTGGTGCAGCGCTATCGCGGCCAGCGCGTGGTCGTGGTGAGCCATGGCGGGGTGCTGGATGCGATCTACCGGCTGGTGACGGGCAAGCCCGTTTCTGATCCACGCGACTTCCCCATCCACAACGCCTGCATCTGTCAGCTGTGCTGGCAGGCCGGGCGCTGGGAAATCCTGCAATGGGCGGATATTGCGCATCTGGTGGCCAGTCGGGACGAGATCGACCCGCGGCAGCGGCCGGCGGCGCTGCTGGGCCGGATCGGCTAGGTTCCCCTGAACGTGCGGGGGCTGAGCTGGGCCTTGCTGGCGCGGGCTGACGGCTTTGGCTAAACTCATTGGTCCGGCCGTGACTGGCGATCGGGTAGAGTACTACCGGGAAGCGGTCGGGTTCCATCGTCGCCTGCCGTCCGCCTGGGCAGGGTTCTTCTCATAACTGTCTGGCTGCCCTGCAGCCTCGGAGTGCATCACATGTTTGATCGCAAACAGACGCTTGCCCAGGTCGATCCCGCCCTCTGGGATGCCATCCGCAACGAGAACCGCCGCCAGGAGGCTCACATCGAGCTGATCGCGTCGGAGAACTACACCAGCCCGGCGGTGATGGAAGCCCAGGGTAGCCAGCTCACCAACAAGTATGCCGAGGGCTATCCCGGCAAACGCTACTACGGTGGCTGCGAGTGCGTGGACGTGGCCGAGCAGCTGGCTCTGGACCGCGTGAAGCAGCTCTTCGGGGCTGAGGCGGCCAACGTGCAGCCCAATTCGGGCTCGCAGGCCAACCAGGCCGTGTTCCTGGGTCTGGCCAAGCCGGGTGACACCATCCTGGGCATGTCGCTGGCCATGGGCGGTCACCTCACGCACGGCTCGCCGGTCAACATGTCGGGCCGCTGGTTCAACGTGGTGTCCTACGGCCTGAACGAGAAGGAAGAGATCGATTACGACCAGATGGAGCGTCTGGCGCACGAGCACAAGCCGCGCATCATCATCGCCGGTGCCTCGGCCTATTCGCTGGTCATCGACTGGGCACGCTTTGCCCGCGTGGCCAAGGACGTGGGTGCCATCTTCATGGTGGACATGGCGCACTACGCCGGCTTGATCGCCGGTGGCGTGTACCCGAACCCGGTGCCGCACGCCGACGTGGTCACCTCCACCACGCACAAGAGCCTGCGCGGCCCGCGTGGCGGCTTCATCCTGATGAAGCCCGAGCATGAGAAGGCCATCAATTCCGCCATCTTCCCGGGCCTGCAGGGCGGTCCGCTGATGCACGTCATCGCGGGCAAGGCCGTGGCCTTCAAGGAAGCGCTGGAGCCCGCCTTCAAGACCTACCAGCAGCAGGTGGTGGCCAATGCGAAGGCGCTGGCCGAGACGCTGGTGGAGAAGGGCTTCCGCATCGTGTCGGGGCGGACCGAATCGCACGTGATGCTGGTGGACCTGCGTTCGCGCGGCATCACCGGCAAGGACGCCGAGGCCGCTCTGGGCCGGGCGCACATCACGGTCAACAAGAACGCCATCCCGAACGACCCCGAGAAGCCCTTCGTCACCAGCGGCATCCGTGTCGGCTCGCCGGCCATGACCACGCGCGGCTTCGGCACGGAGGAGGCACGCCTGGTGGGCGAGCTGATTTCCGACGTGCTGGACAAGCCGAACGACGAGGCGCACCTGGCCGCCGTCTGCGAGCGGGTCGATGCGCTGACGGCGCGTTTCCCGGTCTATGGCTGAGATGCGCTGACCGAATGGGGATGAGGCCGCATGCATTGCCCATTCTGTAACCATACCGACACCCAGGTGATGGAAACCCGGGTGCTCGACGGCGGCGACCGCATCCGCCGCCGCCGCCGCTGCACGGCCTGTGACCGGCGCTTCACGACCTATGAGCGCGTCGAGCTCTCGATGCCCGATGTCATCAAGAGTGACGGTCGGCGCGTGCCCTACGAGCGCTCCAAGCTGGAGTATTCGATGCGGCTGGCGCTCCGCAAGCGCCCGGTGTCGGATGAGGCGCTGGAAAATGCGCTGGACCAGGTCGAGACCCGGCTCTTCAAGCTGGGCGTGCGCGAGATTCCCAGCCAGTCCATCGGCGAGCAGGTGATGGGCGTGCTGCGTGAGCTGGACACGGTGGCCTACATCCGCTTTGCCTCGGTCTATCGACAGTTCGAGGACATCGAGGCCTTTGCTGACGCCATCCAGGAGATCGGGGGCCGGCAGGAGGTCACCGGGCAGGCGCGGGGTACAGACTCGGTGCCGGCCGATGACGACGCGTCCCGGAATGACGCCTCGGGCCTGTCGGAGGCCTCGGTCAGGAAGAAACGCTGACATGTACACCGAAGACGATCGCCGGGCCATGCAGCGGGCCATCGACCTGGCCTGGCAGGGCGTCAATACCACCATGCCCAATCCGCGCGTGGGCTGCGTCATCGTGCGGGATGGCGAGGTGGTGGGCGAAGGCTGGCACCGGCGGGCCGGCGAGCCCCATGCCGAAGTGCTGGCGCTGCAGCAGGCGGGCGAGCGGGCACGCGGCGCGACCGCCTATGTCACGCTCGAACCCTGTTCCCATCACGGACGGACCGGGCCCTGTGCCGACCGTCTGGTCGAGGCTGGCGTGGCGCG
>CALIXC010000215.1 GCA_938046755.1 uncultured Lautropia sp.
CTTCTGCTTCTGCTCTTCAGTGCCAAAAGCCTCGATGGGCACCATCACCAGCGAGCCCTGCACGCTCATCATCGAGCGGTAGCCGGAATCGACCCGCTCGACCTCGCGGGCAATCAGCCCGTAACAGACATAGTTGAGCCCGGCGCCACCGTATTCCTCGGCGATGGTGGGGCCCAGCAGGCCCAGCTCACCCATCTCGCGGAAGATGCTCACATCGGTCTTCTCATGGCGGAAGGCCTCCTGCACACGCGGAAGCAGCTTGTCCTGGCAGTAGGCACGGGCGCTGTCCTGCACCATGCGCTCGGTATCGGAAAGCTGCGCATCCAGCAGCAGCGGGTCAGCCCAGTTGAAGGGGGCGCGATGGGAAGCCATGGGTCGTCTCCTTTTCATTATTCCTTGCGCGCATTCTAGCGACCCACAAAAGCCACCTCAAACGACATTTATGCAGTAACCTGTGCGATTCAGGAACTCTGGGATTCTTCTCCCCGGCCCCTTCAGCCCCGCAGCCCATCCCGAAGCTCCGGGATCCCGGGCCCTGCGTCAGCCGCCCGGGCGCGCACGACCGCACGTTCAAACTCCCACGCGTCCTCTCGCCCCAGCCTCAAGCCTCAAGCCTCCAACCCCATCATGCGCAAGAAGATCCCCAGCACCCACGCCCTGCTTGCCTTCGAGTCTGCGGCCCGCCACCAGAGTTTCACGCGGGCTGCCGAGGAGCTGGCGCTGACCCAGAGCGCCGTCTGCCGACAGATCAATGCGCTGGAGGACTACCTGGGCGTACCTCTCTTTAGGCGTACCCGGCGGGGTGTGCAGCTGACCGAGGCCGGACAGGACTACAGCCGGCAGATCGGCCCCCGGCTGGACGCCCTGGAACAGGACACCCTGGCCGTGATGTCGCAGCACGGCACCGGCAGCACGCTGGATCTGGCCGTCGTGCCCACCTTCGCCACCCGCTGGCTGCTGCCGCGCCTGGGCCGTTTCCAGGCCCGCCAGCCCGAGGTGATCGTGAACCTGCACACCCAGACCCGCCCCTTCCTGTTCGACCAGACCGGCTTCGACGCCGCCATCTACTTCGGCGATGCCGGCTGGCCGGGCACCGAAGCACATTTCCTGATGCACGAATACCCGGTGCCGGTATGCAGCCCCATCCTGCCCGGCGTGCAGCCACACATGACGCCCGAGGCCATTGCCGAGCTGCCACTGCTGCAGCAGAGCACCCGTCCCTACGCCTGGCGACAGTGGTTTGCCGCCGCCGGCGTGACCACACCCCGCGCCATGACCGGCATGCGGCTGGAGCTGTTCTCAATGCTGGCCCAGGCCGCCATCGAACGGCTGGGCGTGGCGCTGATCCCGCCCTTCCTGATCCAGCAGGAGCTGGCCAACGGCAGCCTGATCAGCCCCTGCCCCCAGAGCATGCCCAGCTCACGCGCCTATTATCTGATCGTGCCCGAACACAAGGCCGAACGGCCGGCCCTGACGTGCTTTCGGGAGTGGCTGGTGGGTGAGACCAAAGAAAACGCATGAACAAAAAACGCTCATGAGCCTTTGACGAATCAGATGCCGCCCAAATGAAGAAATCCACCCGACTGAAGATGCAGAAAGTGGAAATGCTGACCCCCAATCCATCAGGCTTTCTTCAGAAAGACACCCCATTGAGAGGGATGTACAAGCTCATCGGGGAATCGGAGAAGCCGATGAAGCCATGATGCAGATAGAACTGCCGTGCTGCGTCATCCTTGGCATCCACCACCAACGCATAGGCGGCCACTTGCGCCCGAGCCTTCAGGCAACGATCCACGGCGCAGCCAAGTAGCAAGCGCCCCAGTCCCCGGCCCTTCTCCCGTTGATCGACAGCCAGGCGCCCAAGCCGAAAGCAGGGAATTGGATATCGTGGCAAGCGCTTCTGCTCGGTCGTGCTCAGCACGTTGCTCTCGACCTCGGCCGCACTCAACGTGTAGTAACCCAGAATCCGGGCCGGATGCTCGCTATCCGTCAATACGAAAACCGAGCTGACGCCTCGTCGCCGATGCTGATCGGCGTAGCGCTGCAAATAGTCATTCAGCGCATCGACACCGCAGTCAAAACCTCGACGGTCGTGCAGCCCTGTGTCCAGCGCCCTCTCTTCAAACACGACGCACCTTCTCGCGGGCTTCGGTCAGTGCTTTCTCCAGCGCAGCATTCGGCTTGAAAGCACCATCCAGAGCCTGGTTGAAGGCCTCGAAATCACGCTGGGAAAGACTGATGCGGGTCTCTCGTGCCAGCAGCTCCTGCGCCTTCTCCTTGGCCGCCACACGCACGAAGGCGGCCATGGTCGTCCCCATCAGGGCCGCCGCCTTGGCAATCACGTCCTTCTCTTGTGCGTCGATCTTCAGGTCAAAACGGGCTGTGGTCTGCATGAGCCTTCCTCCTGAGGTACGGTTTTTTACCGTACCCTGAACGTGCTTGTCAAGATCTTCGAATCCGAGCCAGGAGAGCCGGAGCCTGCGTCTGATCGACGGTCTGATCCTGACCGGACGACACAGGCACGCCCTCTCCACAAGAATGAGAGACGGGAATGGCGGCACAGTCCTCGTGGCCCGGATCTGGTAGTGTCTGGCCTTTTCCAGGGCAACGCCCCATCTGAGGGCGAGGTGTTGCCGTTGAACGTTGAAGCCAGCCCCTCTCCGCCCGCATGAAACCCACGACCCTGCACTGGAACCTGTCCCACAGCTATCGCTCGCTGCCCCAGGCCTTCTTCTCGGACGCTCAGCCCGCCCGCTTCCCCAAGCCCCAGGTTCTGCTCTTCAACCAGCCGCTGGCCCGTGAACTGGGGCTGCTGCCGCCAGAAGACACCACTGCGCCTGATGCCGGCGCCAATGCCAGTGCAGCCGCCCATCCGGCAACGCCGACGTCATGGCCGGATGACAGCCCCCTGATGGCGGAAGCTGCCGACTTTTTCTCGGGCAACCGGTTTCCCGAGGGGGCACAGCCGCTGTCGCAAGCCTATGCGGGCCATCAGTTCGGGCATTTTGCGATGCTGGGTGACGGGCGGGCCACACTGATCGGCGAGCAGATCACGCCGGATGGGCAACGCATCGACATCCAGCTGAAAGGCAACGGACAAACGCCCTATTCACGCCAGGGCGACGGCAAGGCGGCGCTGGGACCGATGTTGCGCGAATACCTGATCAGCGAAGCGATGCACGCGCTGCACATCCCGACGACGCGCAGTCTCGCGGTCGTCATCACCGGTGACCGCATCCATCGCCGCGGCCCGAAAACCGGGGCCGTGCTGACCCGAACCGCCCAGAGCCATATCCGGGTCGCCACCTTTCAGTATGCTGCAGCCCTGCGGGACGTCGCCGCACTGAAGGCGCTTGCCGACTACACCATCGAACGGCATTTTCCCAATATCCGCACCGAAATCGCTGAGAATCCGCAGCTCAACCCCTACCGGCTGATGCTGCGCCGGGTCATCGCGCGCCAGGTCGCCCTGGTGGCGCAGTGGCAATCGGTGGGCTTCATCCACGGCGTGATGAACACCGACAACATGGCCATTGCCGGCGAGACGATCGACTACGGCCCTTGCGCCTTCATGGACACCTATGATCCGGATACTGTCTTCAGCTCGATCGACCATCAAGGCCGCTACCGCTACAGCAACCAGCCCCCCATCGCGCACTGGAACCTGACCCGGTTGGCCGAGACCCTGCTGCCGCTGTTCAGTGACGATCAGGACGAGGCCGTCGACATGGCCAAGGAGGAACTGCACGCCTTCGGCGAGCAGTTCGAGGCCTGCTACACCCGACGCATGTGCCAGAAGCTGGGTCTTTTCGTCCCGCAGGATGCAGAAGTGCCCACCAGCGACCAGCTTCTGGCCATCGATCTGCTACAGCTGATGCAGAATCACGAAGCCGACTACACCAACACCTTCGTGCGCCTCACGCTGGATAGGGACGGCCAGGATGGCCACGATCTGGATGGCACCGAACCCCTGTTTTCCAGCGAGGCCTTTTCCGCCTGGAAAACCCGCTGGCATGCGCGGCTCGATGAGCAGGCACAGAGCCGACAGGAAACCGCCGCACGGATGAAATCGGCCAACCCGTTCGTCATCCCCCGTAACGCCCTCGTCGAAACCGCCCTGGAGGCGGCCGAAGCACACGACATGCGTCCCTTCAATGCGCTGCTGTCCGTCCTGCAGCATCCATTCGCCCTCGAATCAAATATTCGGGCCTATCAGAGGGTTCCGAAGGACAGCCGGGGATACGTGACTTTCTGCGGAACCTGAGGGCGCGTACGGACGGGGTGACGTCAGGTGCGGGGCATGGAAAACGCGGCCGCAGCACAAGCGCATTCTGCAAACCGATAGCCAGGATGAGACTGAGCCCAGCAGTGAAGCCGGTCAGAATGGCATCATTCATTGCCCATTCTGGACAGGCGTGCCTTGCCTTTCTCGGTCAATCGATACTTCTGCAGGCGACTGTTCGGTTTTTCCGGCAAGGTATAGGCCACCTCGTCGGCAGCAATCAGTCGGCGCATCGACTCATCCAGGTATCGATTGGGTCGGGTACGCCCCAAGGCCTTGGCAATCTCGATCTTGGACAGCGGGGTACCTTCCTTCAGGACATGTAGAACCCGCCAGCTCACAGAAGGCCCATCTTCTGACTCTACCCCTGACTCTACCCCTGACTCTACCCCTGACTTCGCCGGGGTCTTCATCAGTCGATTCTGGCCAATGAACACGGTGATCCGCAAGTGCATGCCGATCTCTTCGATCACCGGCTCGGGCAAACCAAGCTCGCTGGCCTCCCGGAACATCCGACGCACGCCACTGCCCCATTGTTCGATGAGGCCCAGCTCACGAAATACCCGGGCAATGACGCGATTGCGCAGGTTGGAAACCCCCTGGCGCATTTCCTCGATGGTCATACCCGGCACCAGGATGCCCGGACTCTCAACTTCGATCCGATCATCGAAGAAGGCCACCCGTATCGGTGCACCAGGGTGCGAATAATCGGCATGAACCAAGGCGTTGGTGACGGCTTCACGCAGTATAAGCAACGGGATGCTCCAGACATCCTGACGCCGGACGTTCGAGAAATCCGCACCGCGTATGGCGTGCTTTTTCAGAAACAGCATGACCTGCTCGACACAATCAGGCAGGCTTGCATGGATCTCGACATGATCGAATATATGAGCCTTGTCGACACCGATGAACCGGCCACACTGCACCCAGGCATCTGGGAAATAGGCGCCTCGATCCTTCCCGAACAGCAGCATGCCGCCCTTGCTGGGTACCAACCTGCCTTGGTCACGCACCAAGACCCGCAGGCTCAGCAACGCCTGCTCATCCAGCTTTCGCCGATCACTGAACAGACGCTGTGCTGCCTGGATATCCAGATCATCCGGCCCCAGGTCCGGCATCGGCATTTCGTCGAACACGATGCCTTCGGAGGTACGCCGCAACTCGGCTGTCAGCGCTGATCCCGCCTGTCGATTGCTGGACCCTAGGCGAACATAAACGCCGTCCGGCTGCCCTTCCGACTTGAGGTAATAAGGCCGATTGCTGCCCGGAAAGACCTCCACGGCCAGGATGCTCCTGTCCTGCCAGCTCAGTATTTCCACATTAGGCACCAGACGGGGGGCGATGGCATCACCGATCAGATTGTCCAGCCGCTCCTCGTCATCCAGCGGCTGCTCCAGACCGATCACTGTCCGGTCATCTGCCACACCGATCGGCACGATTCCTCCAGCCGAGTTGGCAAAGGCCACCAATGTCTTCAGCAGGTTCCGGGGTGATGACAGGTCACGCTTGAATTCCAGCGTCTTGCCTTCCGGCTGTGTCAGCAGATGTTCGATAGCAGAACGCATTTCACCCCTCCCGTCTTCCACAGGCTTTGCCGACACATCCAGGTAGCACGCATGATACGTACATCGCTTTCATCGAACGTCTACGCTCAATGCGCCTGCTCCCAGTTCTCTCCCACGCCCACTTCGGCCAGCAGGGGCACCGAAAGCTGGGCCACGCCGGCCATGCGGGCTGGCAGGTCGGTCTTCAGGCGTTCCACCTCGGCGTCGGGCACTTCCAGCACCAGTTCGTCGTGCACCTGCATCACCAGGCGGGCGTCCAGGTTCTCGCGTCGCAGCCAGGCGTGCACGTCGATCATCGCCAGCTTGATGAGGTCGGCGGCCGTGCCCTGCATGGGGGCGTTGATGGCGGCACGCTCGGCCATCTGGCGGCGGCCCATGTTGGATGATCCGATCTCGGGCAGCCACAGCCGGCGGCCGAACACGGTCTCGACGTAGCCCTGCTCGCGGGCCTGGGCGCGGGTACGCTCCATGTAGGCGGCCACACCGGGGTAGCGGGCAAAGTAGCGGTCGATGTAGGCCTGTGCTGCGCCACGTTCGATGCCCAGGTTGGCGGCCAGGCCGAAGGCGCTCATGCCGTAGATGAGCCCGAAGTTGATCACCTTGGCATAGCGGCGCTGCTCGCTGTTGACCTCTGCAATCGGCACGCCGAAGACTTCGGACGCAGTGGCCCGGTGCACGTCCTCGCCGTCGGCGAAGGCTTTCAGCAGCCCGGCATCCTGCGAGATGTGCGCCATGATGCGCAGCTCGATCTGCGAGTAGTCGGCCGACATCATCTGGTGACCCGGCGGCGCAATGAAGGCTTCGCGGATGCGTCGCCCTTCCGGGGTACGCACCGGGATGTTCTGCAGGTTCGGGTCACTGGAGGCCAGCCGGCCGGTAATGGCCACGGCCTGTGAATAGGTGGTGTGCACGCGCCCGGTCTGCGGGTCGGCCATCTCCGGCAGCTTGTCGGTGTAGGTGGACTTGAGCTTGGCCAGACCCCGCCACTGCAGCAGCACCTTGGGCAGCGGGTAGTCCAGCGCCAGCTTCTCCAGCACGCTCTCGTCGGTGGATGGCTTGCCGGCCGGAGTCTTCTTCACCACCGGCAGCCCCAGCCGCTCGAAGAGGATCTCGCCCAGCTGCTTGGGGGAGCCCAGGTTGAAGGGCTGGCCCGCCAGTTCGTGCGCCTGCCTTTCCAGCTCCTGCAGCTGTTCGGCCAGCTGCTGCGACTGGGCACGCAGCCGGTCGCGGTCCAGCAGCACGCCGTGGCGCTCCATGTCATAGAGCACCTGCAGCGTGGGCATCTCGATGTCGCGGTAGATGTGGCGCAGCCGTTCACTGGCCTCGATGGCCGGCCACAGCGTGCGATGCAGCTGTAGCGTCACGTCGGCGTCCTCGGCCGCATAGGGGGTGGCCACGTCCAGCGCCACCTGGTCAAAGCCGATGGCCTTGGCGCCCTTGCCCGCCACTTCCTCGTAGGTGATGGTGGTGCGGTTCAGGTGGCGTCCGGCCATTGCGTCCATGCCGTGGGTGCGGTGCGCCTCCAGCACGTAGGATTCCAGCATCGTGTCATCGACCACGCCGCGCAGCGTGATGCCGTGGTTGGCCAGCACGTGCATGTCGTACTTGAGGTTCTGGCCCACCTTCTGCGGCGCGTCGCTTTCCAGCCAGGGCTTCAGCACCGCCAGCACCTCGCCCAACGGCAGCTGCTCGGGCACGCCGGCATAGTTGTGCCCCACCGGGATGTAGCAGGCCTGCCAGGGCGTCACCGCCAGCGAGATGCCCACCAGCCGCGCCGCATGCGGATCCAGCGAGGTGGTCTCGGTGTCGATGGCCACCCGGTCGGCTGCCTGCACGCGCGCCAGCCACGCATCCAGCGCCGCGCGTGTGGTCACCGTCTCGGCCTGCAGCTCGCCCGCGGGCGGTACTTCCAGCACGATGCCGTCACGCGTGACGTGGCCAATGCCGCCGGGCAGCGCTTCAAGTCCCGCGGCTGCATCACCTGCCGTACCGCCGCCATTCGCACCACGTCCCACCCGGCTGCCTGCGGTGCCCGCCCCGGCCGATGCATGTCCCGACGTGCCCTGCCCAGCCGAAGCCCCCTCACCCGCAGCCGCACCCACCATACCCGCGACGTGGCCCGTGTCGGCACCTGCCTCGCGTCGCTGCCGATCCGCCACCAGCCGGCGTGCAAAGGTGCGCAGCTCCCAGCGATCAAAGAGCCCCAGCAACGCCTCCTCGTCCTCGGGGCGCAGCTTGAGCGTCTCTACCCCGCCCACCCAGGCGCTCAGGTCGGCGTCACGCAGCACCGTCACCAGCTCGCGGCCGCGCGGCAGCCAGTCGCGCGCTGCGCGCAGGTTCTCGCCCACCTTGCCCTTGATCTGGTCGGCGTTCTGCAGGATGGCATCCAACGAGCCGTATTCGTTCAGCCACTTGGCGGCCGTCTTGGGGCCCACCTTGTCCACGCCCGGCACGTTGTCCACCGCGTCGCCGGTCAGCGTCAGAAAATCGATGATCTGCCCCGGATCGACGCCAAACTTGTCGCGCACGCCGGCGGCGTCCATCACGGTGGGCGGCACGCCGTCGCGGGTCATCGTGTTGACCAGCAGCGTCTCGTCATCGACCAGCTGTGCCAGGTCCTTGTCGCCGGTGGAGATGACGGTGCGCATGCCGGCGGCGCGCGCCCGGGTGGCCAGCGTGCCGATCACGTCGTCGGCCTCGATGCCCGGCACCACCAGAAGCGGCCAGCCCAGCGCCTGGGTCAGTTCATGGATGGGTGCGATCTGCGCCACCAGCGCCTCCGGCGTCTGGCTGCGGTTGGCCTTGTAGTGCTCGTACAGGTCGTCGCGGAAGGTGCGTCCCGGCGCGTCGAAGATCACCGCCCCCAGCGTGGCGCCGCCATGCAGCCGGATGTCGTCGCGCAGCCGACGCAGCATGCCGACCATCCCATGGATGGCGCCGGTCGGCTCGCCCGCCTTGTTGCGCAGGTCCGGCAGGGCATGATAGGCGCGAAACAGGTAGCTGGAGCCATCGACCAGCAGCAGGGTCTGGGTGTCGTTCATCGGGAAACGTCGGTCTGACGGAAAGAGGGCCGCGCCCGGGGGTCAAAGCCGGCCGCACGGCCGGAGTCTGATACGCTCGGAACCAGCAAAGACAGCCACGCCTGACTCCGGAACCACCCGGTACGGCGAGAAAAGCAGAGAAAAGACCCCGGGACCCATGGTCAAGAACATCCTGAAAGCAATCCCCAATACGCCCAAACTAAGCAACATGATGCCCCGCGAGCGATCGACCGCCATCAAGGCAAGAGAGTCCTGGCACGTGCTGGGCATTATCTCAGAATTCGTCGAAGCCACCGAGGCGCTCGCGGACATCCGCCCGGCCGTCTCGATCTTCGGCAGTGCCCGCATCAAGCCCGACCACCGCTGGTACAAGGAGACCGAGACACTGGCGCGCAAGCTCTCCGACGCGGGCTTCGCCGTCATCTCGGGTGGCGGCCCGGGCCTGATGGAAGCAGCCAACAAGGGGGCCTTTGCTGGCGCCTCGGCATCGGTGGGCCTCAACATGGAGCTGCCCAACGAACAGCACGGCAACCCCTACCAGAATGTGTCATTGCACTTCCGGCACTTCTTCCCGCGCAAGGTGGCCTTTGCCAAGTACGCCGCCGCCTTCGTGGCCGCTCCCGGCGGCTGGGGCACGCTGGATGAGCTGATGGAGGTGCTCACGCTGATCCAGACCCGGGTAGGGCGGCGCATTCCGGTCATTCTGGTGGGCTCGACCTTCTGGAAGGGCCTGCTGGACTGGATGAACGACACGCTGGCGGCCCACGGTACCGTCTCGGCTGCCGACATGGAGCTGATCCGCGTCATCGACGACCCGGACGAAGTGGTCAATGCCATCTTCGACTTCTACCAGCAGCGCGGTTTCTATGCCACCAGCGAGGAACGGCAGCTGAACCTGCAGCTTTGATCCGTCGGACCCACCCGACACCGCCTGAACGAACCGACGGGGCATTCCGGCACACGGTTAGAATTGGCGCATCCCCACCCCACCCCGGATCCGCCCCATGGCCGTCTTCACCGTCGTCTCCGATCAGCAGCTCAAGAACTGGCTGGCCCAGTACGATGCCGGCGAGCTGCTGGCCATTGAGCCCATCGCCTCGGGCATCGAGAACACCAACTATTTCGTCGACACAGCCAAGGGCCGCTGGGTCCTCACCCTGGTCGAGCGGCTGCCTGTCGAGCAGCTGCCCTTCCACCTGGGGCTAATGCAGCACCTGGCCCACCGCGACATCCCCTGCCCGGCCCCGCTAGCCGACCGCCAGGGGCGGCTTTTCAGCATGCTCAACGGCAAGCCCGCCACGCTGGTCACGCGGCTGACCGGCAAGTCGGTGGTGGACACCACGCCGGAACACTGTCAGGCCATGGGCACGCTGCTGGCCCGCATGCACCTGGCGGCTGCCGATTTCGGACCAGCCCCGGCCAACGTGCGCGGCCCGGGCTGGTGGCCCCGGGCCATCGAGGAACTGCGTCCGAAACTTGCGCCCGCCCAGCTGGCACTGGCCGAAGACGAGCTAGCTGCCCAGCAGGCCTGGATGGCCACGTCCGAATGGCAAGAGCTGCCCGCCTCAGCCGTGCACGCCGACTGCTTCCGCGACAACGTGCTCTTCACCACGCCGTCCACCCCCGGCGTCATCGACTTCTACTTCGCCTGCCACGACACCTGGCTGTTCGACCTGGCCGTGGTCTGCAACGACTGGTGCCTGGCGGCTGACGACGCCCATCTGGACCCGGTGCGCACCGAGGCCCTGCTGGCCGGCTACCGCAGCGTGCGCCCCCTCCAGGACATCGAGCGCCGGGGCTGGACCATGGCGCTGCGGGCCGCGGCCCTGCGTTTCTGGCTGTCGCGCCTCTACGACCTGCTGCTGCCCCGCGAGGCCGCCATGCTGCAGCCCAAGGATCCCACCCATTTCGAGCGGATCCTGACGGATCGTCGCACGCTTTCGGGAGAGCTGCACTGACATGGCCGGACAGACGACATCCAGCGGCATCCAGGTCCACCGCGTACCCGCTAGCCATGGCTGGTACTGGCTCAAGCGCGGCTTCGGACTGCTGGGGCGGGCTCCGTTGCCGCTGCTGCTGCTCATGCTGATGCTGATCACCGCCAGCAACCTGTTCGGGATCCTGGGCATCGTCGGCCTGGTGCTGGCCAAGCTGGTGGTGCCCGTGCTGCTAGTGGGCTACCTTGCCATCCTGCGGCAGCTGGCTCCGCCCGGAAGCGGCACGCCCGTGGCTGCACAGAGCACCGCCATGCCCCAGGGCACACCGGCCCCCGGCACCCGTGCCTTCACGCAGATCTTCAACGCCGGTGTCTTCTTCGGCTGGGCGCAGGGCAAACGGCGGGCGCTGCTTGCCGTGGCCCAGCTGGGCCTGCTCAGCCTGACCATCGACACCGGTGCTGCCTGGCTGTCGGGCTATCAGGACGCCGTGGCGGCCATGCTCGACATGCTGAGCCAGATGCCGGCCAACAAAGTCCCCGACGCCGAGACGATGAACAACCTCGTCATGCCGGTGTTCCAGTCGATGATGACGATGGCCGTCATCACCGTGCCCTGCTACCTGCTGCTGTGGTATGCCCCCATCTTTGCCGGCCTGCACGGGCTGCCGCTACTCAAGTCGGTGGTGTTCTCGGCCGTAGCCGTCGGGCGCAACGCCCTGGCCTTCGTCTGCCACGCCCTCTGCCTGCTGGTCTTCCTGATCAGTGTGGCCCTGGTGACGCAGGTGCTGAGCGGTGCCCCGGCCCTGCCCTTTGCCTCGCCCATCTTCCTGCTGGTCCTTCCGGTGGTGTTCGCCGTCATCGCCTGTGCCCTGTGGGCCTGCTACCTGGACACCGTGGAAGTGGCCGGGCAAGATAGCTTCCCCCCGCGGCTTCAGAACGATACCGACCGAGGCTGAACGCCCTCCTATACCCTCGCCCTCACCCCGCCTGAAGAACGGCCAGCGGCGCCCTGCCGGACTGGCCACAGGCGTCCTGTGCTGCCTATTCAGACAGCCTGCCCGGACGCGCAGCCACCCATCCTGCGCCCTCGACCAATCGGCCGACAGCCTCTACCGCCGATTCCTGAAGACACACATCATGCAGCGTGCAGATAACTCCGGCACGATGCCTGATGTCGCCATCGTGCCGGTCAACGGACTTCCTTTCCTGAAAGACCGCCCCGATGACCAAGCAATCGACCGACATGACCCAACCCGTGCCGACGCACACTGCGTCCGCACAGGCACGCCCGACAGCTGCCAAGCACCATGCCCACGGCATGCTGGCGCTGACGGGCGACGAGGCTGCCGACGGCAAGCAGCTGGCTGCCGCTGGCGTGGCTGAGATTGCCCGGCGCCATGAGCGCAACGAAGACGATGACGACGATGCCGCATGGCTGCCCACCGGCGATGAAGCAGCCACAGCCACCGATGCCCTGGGCGGCACGGCATCCGTCACCGGCGGATCTTCCATGACGGGCGCAGCAGCCGAAGCTGCGGCAGGCGCATCGTCTGTCACCGCTGCTGGCGCCGGGACCGCCGGTGCAAGCGCGGCCGGTGCAGGCGTTGCTGGCGTTGGTTTTGCCGGTGCTGGTGCTGCCGGTGCAGGCGCTGCAGGCGTAGGAGCTGCTGGTGCAGGTGCCGCGGGTGTGGGGGCTGCTGGTATGGCCTCAGGCACCCTGCTGACGGCAGGTGCCGTCCTGGGTACCGTGGCCCTTGCTGCCGCTCTGGGTGGTGGTGGCAGTTCCTCGGGTTCGTCTGCATCGACCCTCCTCGCCTCCGGCGCTGGGCGGCAGCAAGGATCAGCTGCTGACGGTAACGCACAAGGAAACCGTGGCATCGAACAAACGGACAGCGGTGCAGGCGCAGGTTCGGGCGCCGATGCCGGTGCAGCTGCAGGATCCGGCTCCGGCTCTGCTTCGGGCTCGGGTGCAGGCGCTGGCGGCATCGGCGCTGGTGGTAATGCGGGCGCCGCGAACGGTTCTGGTGCTGCGGGAGGTTCCAACGCTGCGGGTGGCACCGGTGCTGCAGGTGGTTCCAATGCCGCTGGTGGTGCCGCTGGTTCTGGCAACGCGGGCGGTTCCAATGCAGCTGGCGGCTCTGACGCTGCGGGTGGTGCTGGCGGTGCTGGTGCTGCGGGCGGTACTGGTGCTGCGGGCGGTGCTGGTGCTGCGGGTGGCTCCGATGCAACCAGTGGTGCCGTGGGTTCTGGCAATGCGGGCGGCTCTGGGGCGACTGGAGGTACCGGTGGTACTGGTGCTTCCGGCAATGCAGGTGGCGCGGGTGGCTCCGGCAATGTAGGGGGCGCTGGCGCTGCCGATCCGGCCAATACCCGCTCTCTGAACTATGGCGCCAACGAGAACAAGGCCATCGGCGCTAACGTCTTCAATAGCAACAACACCAATGAAACTCCGGCGTTCATCCGCATCACCGCCATCCGCGGCAAGAACTCTGGCGGTGCCCACGGCCTGATGACCCTGGAGAACGGTGAGGAGATCGTCGTCGGCCAGGTCATCTCCCGCGACGATTTCGAGCGGATCTTCTGGAATGCCTCCAAGAGCGACGGCTCCTTCAGCTTCGTTCCCGTGCAGGATGCCCAGGGCACCGCTGCACCGAATACTGTCGAGCAGACTGTCGTCATCAAGACCCCCGAACCCCCTGCCCCCGGCAGCAACCCGGGCACCTCTTCCGGTGAAGGCGGAAGCACTGGCCATGAGGCAGGTTCCCAGACAGGTGCAGGCTCTGGCACGGGTTCCAGCACGGGTAACGGTGCCAACACGGGCGCCAACGCAGGCACCGGCACGGCAAATAACGGTACGGATCCGAACAACACGACCGGTCAGCAGTCCGGAAACGACAAGGGTGACGGTACCGCCCAGAACACGGGTTCGCCTTCCGGTACGGGCGAAATGTCCAACCAAAGCGCCAGCAGCGGTGACGGCACCACGCCCGCAGGCGGCAAACCGGGCGCAGAGGGTTCAGGCTCGGAGAACAAGCCCGTGACGGGCTCGGGCTCTGACTCGACCTCGGGTTCTGCTTCGGGCTCCGGCTCGGCCGGCGGCTCCGACTCGACCTCAGGTTCGGACAGCAATAAAGGGAGCGGCTCCGATAAAGGTGGTTCCACCCCCAGCGAAGGACAGAGTAGCCAGGCCAGCAACGGCCAGGCGCCTTCTCAGAATGCAGGTGGCCAGGGTAACGAAAGCCAGACGCCTCCTCAGACTCCGGGGAGCCAAGGCAGCAGCGAGCAGACGACCAACCCGACGCAGGGCAGCCAGAGCGGCGGCCAGCCCCCTGCTCAGAATGCCAGTGGCCAAGGCGACGCCAGCCAGACACCTCCCCAGAACGCGGGCGGCGGCTCGGACACGGGCAACCCTGCCACGGGCAACCCGGGTACGGGTGACACCACGCAAACGGGTGGAACCCAAACCGGCGGCGCCCAGACTGGCGGTGCCCAACCCGGAACCAGCGAGACCGGAAGCGACGGCGACCACGGCGACGGCAAGCAAACCAGCGACGGCAGCGAGGATGACGCCGCCGAGGACGATGGCAAACACGACGGTGGCGACTCCAAAGGTGACGGAACCGAGGGTGACGGCACCAAGGGCGAAGACACCAAGGGAGAAGACGGCGAGCAGGGCAAGAACGGCGAAGACTCGGCATCTCCGAGCAATCCGCCGGCTACTACGCCGCCCCCCACCCCGCCGGACTACGCCCCGAACCAGTCGGTCCAGCAGGCCATCCACGCCAACAACAAGCCTGTCGGCGCGAGCATCTTCAACGGCACCAACCCGGCGCACGCACCTTCCTTCGTGAAGATCACGGCGGTTCTGGACAAGGACGGTGAAGAAGTGCCCGATGCCATGACCCTGGGCAAAGGGGGCGAGGCCATCACCACAGACCAGGTGATCAGCAAGGAGCAGTTCGACAACGTGTTCCTGGATGCACTGAAAGCGCCGGGCGGCTCTTTCAAGTTCATCCCGGTGCTGGACAACGATGGCACGGAGATGCCGGGTGCCACCGAGCAGACCGTCTCCATCGGGTTCAACTATGTGTACCACTTCCCGAGCCAGCCGTTCCTGGACGCG
>CALIXC010000216.1 GCA_938046755.1 uncultured Lautropia sp.
GGTGCTGGCCGAGCTCGCAGGGCTGTCGCTGCTGGATCGCTGAAGGATCAGGCGGCCTTGTCCAGCGTGGCCATGTCGATGACGAAGCGGTACTTCACGTCGCTCTTGAGCATGCGCTCGTAGGCGTCGTTGATGGCGGCCATGTCGATGATCTCCACGTCGGCGGTGATGTTGTGCTCACCGCAGAAATCCAGCAGTTCCTGGGTTTCCTTGATGCCGCCGATGATGGAGCCGGCCACAGAGCGCCGTCCCATGATCAGCGGAACGGTGTTGATCATGGATTCCAGGTTGCCCAGAAGGCCGACGAAGACCAGCGTGCCATCGAGCTTGAGCGTGGGGATGTAGGGCTGGATGTCGTGGGTGTACGGCACCGTGTCGATGATCAGGTCGAACTGGTAGGCGGCTCCTTTCATCTGTTCTTCATCGGTGGAGATGATGACGTGGTGCGCGCCCAGGCGTCGGGCATCGTCGATCTTGCCGGGCGAGCGCGAGAACAGGGTGACTTCGGCACCCAGAGCCTTGGCCAGCTTGATGGCCATGTGGCCCAGACCACCCAGACCTACCACGGCGACCTTGCTGCCCTTGCCCACGTTCCAGTGACGCAGCGGCGACCATGTGGTGATGCCGGCGCACAGGATGGGCGGCACGCCCTTCGTGTCGAGGTTTTCGGGCACGCGCAGCACGAAGGCGTCGCTCACGGTGATGCTGTTGGAGTAGCCGCCGTAGGTGGGCATGCCGTCGTGGCGGTCCTTGCTGTCGTAGGTGAAGGTGGGGCGGTTCTCGCAGTACTGCTCCAGGTCATGGTGGCAGGGTTCGCACTCTCGGCACGAATCCACCATGCAGCCCACGCCGACCAGATCGCCCGGCTTGAAGCGGGTGACATCCTTGCCGACGCTGCGCACGCGGCCGACGATCTCGTGGCCCGGCACGACGGGGTAGGTGGTGCCGCCCCAGTCGTTGCGGGCGGTGTGCAGGTCGCTGTGGCAGACGCCGGTGTAGAGGATGTCGATGACGACATCGTCCGGCCGGGGATCACGGCGCTCGAAGCGGAAGGGGACCAGGGGCTTGTTGGCTGCGTGGGCGGCATAGCCGTGGACGTGCTGGTTCATGGGCATTCTCTCCTGGGGGTTGGCTACAGTCGTTCCCACGTCTGTGGTCCCGACACCCAGAACATGGTACCGCCTTCGCTCGGATCGACCGGGGAGTAGTATCTGCGTTCGTCCTGGATCTCGACGCGGTCGAAATTCAGGGCCTTGCCGAAGGCCCAGGTGACGGGGACATGCCAGACCTGGCAGATTGTGCGGTCGACGTAAGCGACCTTGTTTTCCCAGCAGAGCTTGACCTGTCGGGGCTCTGCGCCTTTCCTGACGCTGAGCTCGTAGCGACCGTCACTGCTGTAATAGGTCTGTATGGCGGCATCGAATGGCACGGTATCCGTGCGGGCGATGGGCCGGGCGGATGCGGCTTCGAGTTCGTATTCCCTGGGGCCCCCGAGGGAGGTGTCCTGCTCGACATGCATCATGTTGCCGAGGACGATGCCAGTATCGTTCACCTGGATGGGCACGGAGGCATAGCTGCCCATGAAGCCGGCTGGGATGCGGCCCTCGGGCAGGTTGGGGTTGAAGCCCCGCAGGTCGGATTGGAGGGTGTACCGGAAGTCGCTGCGTGCCAGCAGGAAATGGCCATCCGGTGTCCGGTCGGTGTTTTGGCCATTGGCCGTCCAGTGGTCCTGAAAGGCGGAGATAACCGGCCAGGCGGGGTCCGGATTTTCCTGACGTTTCCAGGTGGTCATGTAGGCGGGGTATGCGTCAGAGACTTCCGGCAGGGGGACGTTGCCGTTGGCATTCGGCATGGAGAGCCCCAGCAGGGTGTGCATCAGTTCGCCGCTGATGCCCTGATCGGACAGGGGTTGTCCGGTCGTTGTGGTGTTGCCCAG
Source organism: uncultured Lautropia sp. (assembly GCA_938046755.1). GTDB lineage: Bacteria > Pseudomonadota > Gammaproteobacteria > Burkholderiales > Burkholderiaceae_E > Lautropia. Next base: position 1,937 of record CALIXC010000216.1, read on the forward strand.
GGGTTCTGTTGCCGTCTGGCCATCCGTCGAGGAGATGATGCTCTGGGCAAGGACGCTGCTGGCCGCCAACCCGATGGCCACGGCAAGGACATGACGGAAGGAACGAAGGAAAATGCCCGGCAAGGCCGGCCGTGATGCGGATGCACTCTGGTTCATGGTGTCTTTCCTGGTGGGGCACTGTTGCCCGTGTTGAGGAAAGCTTGCGCAAGTCTTCGCAGTCATCGCATTGCCGGAATGGGCGAACGACGGCAAATGTCGCCTTTTCCTGAACCCCGTTCCGTGGTGCGTTGCTTGGGGGACTTGTTCGGACTTTCCTCGGAAATGCTAAGGAAAGACATCGGGGGGTCATGTGTCGGGCATGTTCGGCATGGGCCGGAACATGTCATCGTGTGAACGGTGATGTCCCGACCCACCAGAACGGGCAGTGAAGCGAGGTGCTTCTGTAACGCGAGGGTTGAAGATTGTGACTCAGGGTGAGAGCCGTTCGCGGATCCAGTGGCCGTTTTCCAGCCGGTACTGGATGCGGTCGTGCAGCCGGCTGGGACGGCCCTGCCAGAATTCGAGCAGGCGGGGCGTGACGACGTAGCCGCCCCAGTGCGGGGGACGGGGAACGTGCAGCGGGTGCCGGGCGCCGACCAGGGCGGCACGGGCCATCAGGTCGGCCTTGCTGGAGAGGACCTCGCTCTGGTGGCTGGCCCAGGCGCCGATGCGGCTGGTGTAGGGGCGGGAATCGAAGTAGGCGTCGGATTCGGCTTCGGGCAGCTTGTCGATGCTGCCTTCCACACGCACCTGGCGCTCCAGTTCGGGCCAGAAGAAGGTGAGCGCGACGTAGGGGTGCAGGGCGATGGCACGGCCCTTGCGGCTCTGATAGTTGGTGAAGAAGACGAAGCCCTGGTCGTTGACTTCCTTCAGCAGCACGATGCGGGCGTTGGGGTGGCCGTGTTCGTCGACGGTGGCGACGTTCATGGCGGTGGGTTCGTGGACCTGGGCATGCATGGCGGCGTCCAGCCAGGTGCGGAACTGTTCCAGCGGCTGGCTGGCGCAGTCGGTCTCGGACAGTTCCTGCCGGCAGTAGTCCTGGCGGATGTCGTGCAGATCCAGTTTGCTCATGGAAGTCTCCTTGATGGCAGGCCAATATTCTGCCCTGAACGGGCGTCTGCGTCCGCCTGTCCGGATGCGCGGTGCATGAAGAAGGCCGGCCGTGAGGGTGTCTCCTCACGGCCGGCCTGTTCCCGAGGGCGCCGCCCGAAGGGCGGTTGCATCGGTTTCCTGCAGGGATGCGCTTCTGCGTGGACTCAGCGCTCCAGGTGCAGGAACTGCATGTGGCGCTCATACTGGTTCAGGATGTCGCCGATGATCTGTTCGCGGGTGTAGCCGACCAAATCGTATTCCTGGCTGCCTTCGCGTAGGAAGACCTCGGCACGCCAGTAGCGCTCGTGGTGCTTGTCGGATTCCAGGTTGCTGGCCTGGCTCATGGCAAACACCGGCATCAGGGCTGAGACGGGTTTCACCTGATAGAGGAAATCCACTTCCTCGCCATGCAGCACCTCGAAGGTGAGGCTCTGGTCTTCCTCGTTGCGGATGACGGTGGTCTGCACGCCCTGCTTGTTCAGTTCGGCGCAGACATCCTGCATGGCGGGCTCCAGCGTGCCGGCCATGAAGCGCAGCACCGCCTTGCGCGTGGGGAAGTTCAGGATGCGGTTCAGGCGGTCACGCCAGCTGTGCTGCGGGTTCAGTGCGGGCGGTGCCATGTCGAAGGTGCTGGCCTTGCGGCGGTTGCCCTCCTGGCGCAGGCTGTAGGCCATGGCCACCATGTAGATGAAGAGCACCAGCGAGAACGGCAGGCCGGCTGCGACCGAGACCGACTGCAGGGCCGAGAAGCCGCCCGAGAACAGCAGCCCCAGTGTGATGAGGCCGGTGGCGGCCGCCCAGAAGAGTCGCAGCCAGATGGGGGCGTCGTCGCCCGACGAGAGTCCCTTGCTGGACAGGTTGGCCAGCACCAGCGCCCCGGAATCGGCCGAGGTGACGAAGAAGATCAGGCCGATGATGACCGAGACGCTGGACCAGATGGCCGGATGGGCATAGTGCTCGAAGAGGGCAAAGAGGCCCATGGCCGGACTCTCGATGGCGGTCTTGACCAGGGTCGGATCGGTGGCGGCATGGAAGATGCCGCTGTTGCCGAAGATGGAGAACCAGGCAAAGATGAAGCCCAGCGGGATGAACATCACGCCGAAGACGAATTCGCGCAGGGTGCGGCCGCGCGAGATGCGGGCGATGAACAGCCCCACGAACGGCGCCCAGGCCACCCACCAGGCCCAGAAGAAGATGGTCCAGGTGGATTTCCAGGTGGCGCCCTGTGCGCCTTCGTAGGCATAGGTCTCGAAGGTCTTGACCGGCAGCGTCTCGAAGTAGTCCCCGATGTTCTGCACCATGGCGTTGAGCAGGAACTGCGTGGGGCCGGAGAACAGCAGGGCGATGACCAGCAGGATGGCGGTCAGCATGTTGAATTCGGACAGCCGGCGTACGCCCTTGTCGACGCCGGACATGGCCGAGGCGGCCGCCGTGACGGTGACGATGATGATGATGATGGCCTGGGTGAACTTCGTGGTCTCGATGCCGAAGACATGGGCCAGGCCGGCGTTGGCCTGCAGTACGCCGATGCCCAGGCTGGTGGCCAGGCCCAGCAGCGTGCAGACCACGCCGAAGATGTCGACGCTGTGGCCGAGCCAGCCGTCGGCCCGCTTCTGGCCGAACACGGGTACCAGCGCCGAGCGCAGCGCCAGCGGCAGGTTGTGGCGGTAGGCGAAGTAGGCCAGCGCCATGCCGATGAGCGCGTAGATGCCCCAGCCATGCAGGCCCCAGTGCAGGAAGGTCTGCGCCAGGGCAGCCCGGGCGGCCACGGGCGTGCTGCCCTGGCCGGTGACGGGGGTGATGTAGTGGCTCAGCGGTTCGGAGACACCGAAGAAGAGCAGGTCGATGCCGATGCCCGCGGAGAACAGCATGGCGGCCCACGCCAGGTACGGGAAGTCGGGCTTCTCGTGGTCCTGACCCAGCTTGATGTCGCCGTACTTGGACAGGCCCACGTACAGCGAGAAGATGCCGTAGGCGGCGACGATCAGCATGTAGTACCAGCCGAAGCGGTCGGATACCCAGGCCAGGGCGTGGCCGAGCACCTTTTCGCTGATGCCGGGAAAGGCCAGGGTGAAGCCGATCAGTGCGAGGGTGAGCAGCGCCGAGACCGTGAAGACGATGCGGTGGATGGTGGCGGGCGTGTCGGCCGTGCCGTTGATGACGGTTGTCGTGGCCGTGCTGCCTGTGTCCTGACCGGGCGGATGCTGCGGAGATGAGGAGTGCTGTTGCATGCCTTGTCCTCCCTCAGGCCCGGACGGGCTTGCCGCGCACGGGGGCGCCGTTGGCCTGGTAGTAGGGGGCATCGGACGGCGGCAGGGGTTCGCGGCCACGGATCCGGTCGGCGATCTTCTCGGCGATCATGATGGTGGTGGCGTTGAGGTTGCCGGTGATGATGTCCGGCATGATCGAGGCATCCACCACGCGCAGCCCTTCCAGTCCGTGGACCCGTCCCTGGCCATCCACCACGGCGTCGTTGCCTTCGCCCATGGCACAGGTGCAGGAGGGGTGGTAGGCGGTCTCGGCATGCTGCCGGACGTAGGCGTCCAGCTCGGCGTCGCTCTGCAGGTCATCGGTCGGGGTGATGGCCTTGCCCCGGAAGCCGTCCAGCGCTGGCTGGCGGAAGATGTCGCGGGTGATGCGGATGGCGGCGCGGAACTCTTCCCAGTCCTGCGGGTGGGACATGTAGTTGAAGAGGATGCTGGGGTGTTCCTGCGGGTTGGTGCTGGTGATGCGCACGCGGCCGCGGCTGGGTGAACGCATGGAGCCGACGTGGGCCTGGAAGCTGTGGGCCTTGGAGGCGTTGCGGCCGTCGTAGCGCACGGCGATGGGCAGGAAGTGGTACTGGATGTTGGGCCAGGTGAACTTTTCATCGCTGCGGATGAAGCCACCGGCCTCGAAGTGGTTGGTGGCGCCCAATCCGGTGCCCTTGAACATCCATTCGACACCGATGGGGGGCTTGTTGTACCAGAGGTTGGCCGGTGCGATGGACACGGGCTGCAGGCACTCGTACTGCATGTAGAGTTCGAGGTGGTCCTGCAGATTGTTGCCCACGCCCGGCAGGTCCAGGATCTCCTTTACGCCGGCTTCCTTCAGCCATTCGCCGGGACCCACGCCCGAGCGCTGCAGGATCTGCGGTGACGCAATGGCGCCTCCGCACAGGAGGATCTCGCGGCTGGCGTTGGCCGTCTGGAACGCGCCGCCATCGATCTGGTAGCGCACGCCCACGGTACGGGTGCCCTCGAAGACGATGGTGTCGACCAAGGCACGGGACTGGATGACGAGGCCGCTGCGCCCACGGGCCATGTCCAGATAGCCGCGGGCCGTGGAGGCACGCCGGCCCTGGCGGGTGACGAAACGGTCCATCGGGCCGAAGCCTTCCTGCTGGTAGCCGTTGAGGTCGTCGGTGCGCGGGTAGCCGGCCTGCACGCCGGCCTCGATCATGGCCTCGAAGAGCGGGTTGGTGGCGGGCTTGGCCGTAGTCACTTCGATGGGGCCGTGGCCGCCGTGGTAGGCGTTGGGGCCGACGTCACGGCATTCGGCCTTGCGGAAGTAGGGCAGTACGTCGTGGTAGCGCCAGTCGGCCAGGCCGTCCTTCTTCGCCCAGTGGTCGAAGTCCAGGGCGTTGCCGCGGATGTAGCACATGCCGTTGATCAGTGACGAGCCACCCAGGCCCTTGCCCCGGCCACAGTCCATGCGGCGGTTGTCCATGAAAGGCTCGGGGTCGGTCTTGTAGCCCCAGTTGTAGGTGGTGCCCTGTAGCGGCATGGCCAGGGCAGCTGGCATCTGGGTCCGGAAGTCCAGGCGGTAGTCGGGCAGGCCCGCTTCCAGCAGCAGGACGCGGACATTCGCATCTTCGGTCAGGCGGGCCGCCAGGACGTTGCCGGCCGAGCCGGCACCGATGATGATGTAGTCGTAAGTGGTTTGAGCCATGGAAAGAGCGTGTTAAGTCGGAAGGAATAGGCCGCATGTAGGCACAGGGAGCGCCTTGCCATCGATGACATGCGGGCGAGAGAACAAGTGTGTGCTTACCCCAGAATTTTCTGAAGCGAGCGGGGCCTGGCCTGCGGCAGGCGTCTGCGTCGCAGGCTGGCTGGAGATCCGCGGGGCGGACCTAGTTGAAGACCGACACGAAGTTGCCCAGTTCGACCTGAACCGACTTGGTCTGCGTGTAGTGCATCAGCGTCTGGAGGCCGTTCTCGCGGCCGATGCCGGACTGCTTGTAGCCGCCCACCGGCATCTGGGCGGGGGATTCGCCCCAGGTGTTGAGCCAGCAGATGCCGGCCTCCAGCTGGCCGATGACGCGGTGGGCGCGTTTGAGGTCCGGCGTGACCAGGCCGGCAGCCAGGCCGTAGGGCGTGCGGTTGGCGCGCTCGATGACTTCGGCCTCGGTCTCGAAGGACAGGATGCTCATGACCGGCCCGAAGATCTCTTCCTGCACAATCTTCATGTCGTCACGGCAGTCGGTGAAGACGGTGGGGGCCACGAAGGCGCCCTGGGCCAGGGCGCCGGTCTCGATCCGGTGGCCACCGCAGAGCAGGCGGGCGCCTTGTTCCTTGCCGGATTCAATGTAAGTGAGCACTTTCTTCATGTGCGGGAAACTGACCAGCGGGCCGAAGTTCGTGCTGTCTTCCAGCGGGTGGCCGATCCGGATGCGGGCGACGCGGGCCAGCACGGCCTCCTCGAAGCGCGCCTTGAGCGCGGCGTGGACGAAGACGCGGGTGCCGTTGGTGCAGACCTGGCCACTGCTGTAGAAGTTGGCCATCATGGCGATGTTGGCTGCCAGGTCGATGTCGGCGTCCTCGAAGACGATGAGCGGGGACTTGCCGCCCAGCTCCATGGTGACGTCCTTGAGCGACGAGGCGGCGGCACTGGCCATCACCTTCTTGCCGGTGGCCACGCCGCCGGTGAAGGAGATCTTGGCGATGTCGGGATGCTGGCTGAGCGCCTGGCCGACCCGCCAGTCACCCTGCACCACGTTGAAGACGCCGGCCGGCAGGCCCGCTTCCAGGAAGATTTCGGCCAGATGGGGGGCCGACAGCGGCGTGACCTCGCTGGGCTTGAAGATCATGGCGTTGCCGGCGGCCAGCGCCGGGGCCGACTTCCACATGGCAATCTGGATGGGGTAGTTCCAGGCGCCGATGCCAGCCACCACGCCCAGCGGTTCCTGGCGCGTGTAGACGAAGCTGGTGGGGCGCAGCGGGATCTGACGGCCCTCGATGGCCACGGCCAGCCCCGCGTAGTACTCGATCACGTCGGCGCCGGTGACGATGTCCACAGCCCGAGTCTCGGACAGGGGCTTGCCGGTGTCGCGGCTTTCCAGCTCGGCCAGCTCGTGGTTGGCGGCGCGCAGCAGTTCGACGGCGCGATTGAGGATGCGGGCCCGCTCGACCGGAGTGAGGGCGGCCCAGGCCTGCTGGCCCTGCCGGGCGCTGGCCACGGCGTTGTCGACGTCGGTGTCGGTGGCCGCCTGGATCTCGGCCAGCACCTCGCCCGTAGCGGGGTCGATGGTCTCGAAGCGTTCAGCATCGGCGCGTTCGGGGATGTAACGGCCATCGATGAAGGAAGTAAGCAGAGGCATGGCAATGTCTTGAAGAACTGTTCGGGTAACGGTAATTTGCCGGCAAACAATAGAAATTGCTGGCAACATGCCTTCATTGTCTTTGATTTGTCCGCATCGTGCAGGATTACCCCTTCATCGCCGTCGGTTGGCCGGGGTTTGCCCGGGGGTGATCGGCCTGAAAGGGGCTCTGTCCCTGATGCTGCGGGAGAGGAAGGGCGGCGCGTCGTACAATGGCGGGTTTGCAGCGCCGCGGCACCGTGAGGGTGGCCGGGGGGTAGCCCGGATTGCCTGCCGTCGTGGCGGGTGCTCCAATACGGAGTTTTCAGGTTTCAAGACGGGTCTCATCATGAATCTTTTTCGTTCGGTCCTGGCAGGTGTGTGTGTGGCGCTGGCGGCGTCGGGGGTCCAGGCACGGTCCTGGGCGGACATCGAGAAGAGCGGCACGCTGATCGCGGCCACCGGCGGTGATCTCAAGCCCTTCAACTACTTCGAGGGCAAGCAGCTTACCGGCTTCGAGGTGGAGCTGACCGACGCCATCGCGAAGAAGCTGGGCCTGAAGGTGGAGTGGAAGGTGCTGAGCTTCGACTCGCTGCTGGCCGGCCTGCAGCGTGACCGCTGGGATCTGGCCATCTCGTCGCACGGCATCACTGAGGAGCGCGCCAAGGTGGTGGACTTCACCAACCCGCATTACTGCGGCGGTGCCACCATCGTCTCGAAGGACGGCAAAGTGGCCAAGGCGGCCGATCTGGCCGGCAAGACCGTGGCTGTGCAGACTGGCACCTCCTATCTGGAGCGGCTGCGCAAGATGGACGGCATCGGCTCGGTGCGCAACTTTCCGCTGGACCGTGACGCGCGTGCAGCCACCGTCAGTGGCCGGGCCGATGCTTGGGTGACGGACAAGTTCGTGGCCATGGAGGCCATCAAGCTGGTGCCGGATTCGGGCCTGCAGCAGGGCGAGATCCTCTTCCCCGAGAAGATGGCCGGGGCCATGAGCAAGGGCAACACTGAGCTGGTCAAGGCCTTCAACAAGGGTCTAGCCGAGGTGATGGCTGACGGCACGTACGAGAAACTGTCGAAGAAATACTTCGAACAGGACATCCGCTGCAAGGACTGAGCCTGCCTTCGGTCCAGGTCTCTGACAACACTCCCCCTCACCTTCCGCCGGTGTTCCCCCATCATGATGTTCTTTCTTTCCCGGTGGCCAGCAGGCTGGTCCCGACAGAGCCGCTGTACCCTGGCCATTGTGCTGGGCGTGGCGCTGTTGCTGCTGCTGATGTGCTTCATCGACATCCCGCTCTCGAAGATGCCGGAGCCGATCGCCGAGAATGCGGAACTGTTTGCCGAAGGCAGCCGGATCACGGTCTACCTGACGCTGGTCTCCGGGCTGGCGGGCCTGGTGCTGGGGGTGCTGGGGGCGCTGGGGCGGCTGTCGGGCATTGCGCCAGTCCGCTGGGTGGCCGGGCTCTACATCTGGGTCATTCGGGGCACGCCACTGCTGGTGCAGGTGCTGTTCGTCTTTCTGGCCCTGCCCGAGCTGCTGCCCTGGCTCAAGCTCGATGACTTCACCTCGGCCTGCGTGGCGCTGGCCTTCAACGCCGGGGCCTACAACGCCGAGTCCATCCGCGCGGGCCTGCTGGCCGTGCCGCGCGGCCAGACCGAGGCGGCCCGCTCGCTGGGTCTGTCGAACTGGCACACCTTCTGGGACGTGATCTTCCCGCAGGCCTTCAAGATTGCCCTGCCGCCGCTGGTGAACAACTTCATCGCGCTGCTGAAGGATTCGTCGTTGGCCTACGCCATCGGTGTGGTGGAGCTGACCAACGTGGCCAACCGCATCCAGTCCTCCACCTTCCAGCCCATTCCGCCGCTGGTCACGGCAGCGGTCATCTACCTGCTGCTGACCACCGTGCTCACGCAGATTTCCACCGCCGTGGAACACCGGATGGACGTGGAGGGGCGCCAGAAATGAGCCAGGCAGACATGAACCAGGACAAGCGCGCCGGCAGCCCCCTGATCGAGGTGAGCCACGTCAGCAAGTGCTTCGGCGAGCATCAGGTGCTGACCGACGTGACGGCGGATTTCAACGCCGGCGAGGTGGCCGTGATCGTCGGTGCCTCCGGCTCGGGCAAGAGCACCTTCCTGCGGATGCTGAACCGGCTGGAGCGTCATGATGCCGGCCGCATCGTCATCGACGGCATTGAGGTTGATGATGACCGCCAGCGGCTGGAAGCCCTGCGCAAGGAAGTGGGCATGGTGTTCCAGCAGTTCAACCTGTTCTCGCACCTGTCGGTGCTGGACAACCTTACGCTGGCGCCGCGCCGCGTGCGCAAGCTCTCGCGCGAGGAGGCCCGTGAACGGGCCATGGCGCTTCTGACCCGCGTGGGTCTGGAAGATCATGCTCACAAGTACCCGCACGCGCTCTCGGGCGGTCAGCAGCAGCGTGTGGCCATTGCCCGGGCGCTGGCTATGCAGCCGCGCGTGATGCTCTTTGATGAGCCCACCTCGGCGCTGGATCCGGAAATGGTGAAGGAAGTGCTGGACGTGATGCGCCAGCTGGCCGATTCCGGCATGACCATGCTGGTGGTGACGCACGAGATGGGCTTTGCCCGCGAGGTGGCCGACCGCGTGCTGTTCTTCGATGATGGCCGCATCGCCTTCGAGGCGCCGCCCGCCGACTTCTTCGGCGGCCGGCACGACAACGCCCGCGTCAAGGCTTTCCTGAGTCGCGTGGCGCACTGACAGCCGCGGGGCTGTTCAGAAGAGAGGTGGCTTTGGCGTGCAGCTTTTGATAGGATGTTTCATGTAACGGTTACATGAAACGCAGGAGGCCTGTCATGCACGTCAATGAGCGAGTCAGGAAGCACCGTGATGCCTTGAGACAGAGCGGACTGCGCCCCTTGCAGATCTGGGTGCCCGATACTCGTCGGGCGGGCTTCGAGGATGAGTACCGTCGAGAGGCGGCGCGACTGGTGCAGGCCGATCGTGATGATGCCAGCCTTGGGTCGATGATGGACGAAGCTCTGGCGGACGTGGACGGCTGGGAATGAAGCGCGGAGACTTCGTCACCATCGCTGTGCAGGGAGACTTCGGAAAGCCGCGCCCCGCCCTGGTGATCCAGACCGATAGAGTGGGTGATGATTTTCCCAGCGTGACAGTGCTGCCCGTGACCAGTACGGTCGTGCCGGGACAGCTCATCCGCGTGACCGTGGTGCCATCGGCAGAGAATGGCCTTCAGAAAGTCTCGCAGGTCATGGTGGACAAGGCCATGACGGTCAAGCGCGAAAAAATCGGCGAAACGCTTGGGGCGATTGATGCCGATGGCATGAAAGAGGTCGAACGCAATCTGGCAGTCTTCCTGGGCATTGCCTAGGCACCTGAGTTTGCCAGCTCCGTCACCACCTGCTCGAAGGTGAGGGGCTCCCGGCCGATGAGCCGGGGCAGGTCCTGGTCGTTCAGCAGGCGGACGACCTGTCCGCCGATGTGGCCGCTGGCGCCGGTGATGGCCAGTTGCATGTCGTTTCTCCTGGATGATCCCTGGAAGAACCATCATGCCAGAAGGAACGGAAGGACGGCAGCGAACGCCCCCAGGCGGTCGTCAGATGGCGTCGCGTTCGATCAGGTGCTGCCCCGCGCTCCAGTCCAGGATCTGCAGCACGCGCGAGGCGTCGTCTCGGATCTGGATGGCGATGTTGGTGGAGGCGTCCAGCCGGCGCAGCAGCCAGGGGGTGATCTCGGTCTCGAAGGGATCGGGCAGGATCACCTGATCGCTGAGGGTGCTGGCGGCCGTGCTGTCGTTGAGCGGGGCGATGGGCAGGGATCCCAGCTTGCGCTCGATGCGCTCGATGGCGTTCTCCAGGGCGGCGGTGGCCTCGGGCAGGTTCAGGCGGTCGCGGCGCAGCACGAGAAGCGCCTTGACGGCACTGAGCTGGGCCAGCAGCTGGTAGCAGTGCACTTGCATGTATTGCAGGGCCTCGATGGGCGGGCGCACGGCGCGCGGCTCGGACAGGGAGCGCTGGGTGGCCTGCACCAGGGCCGACAGGCTGTCGAAGGCCTCGCGGCGTGCCAGGCGCCATTCCAGCTCGGGGGTGTCCTCGACGCTCTTGAGCTGTTCCGGGTCCAGCGCTAGCTTGGCGTGGCGGATCTGGGCATCGATGGTGCGCTGCACGACGGCCGGAATCTGGCCGCGCTCCCACGAGGGCAGGATGTACGAGAAGGCCCAGGCGATGGCGGCGCCCAGCAGGGTGTCGGCCATGCGCTCGAAGAGGGTGAAGGTGGCGTGGCTGCTGTCGCCGTGGGCCAGCATGTAGGCTTGGATGAGGCCCAGCGTGGTGCCGGCCACGGAAGTGACGAGGTAGCGGCGCTGGGCAAAGCCGTGGGCGCTGCCCTGGGCCACCGTCATGACGACGAGCAGCACGATGCTGGCCGGATGCAGTCCTAGCAGGCCCATGGTGAGCAGGCATCCCACCAGGGTACCGGCCACGCGCTGGTTGCGGCGCTCCAGCGTCTGGGACAGGCTGCCTCGCAGCACGACGGCGATGGTGAGCAGGATCCAGTAGTCGTGCAGGCCGCCCCAGGGCAGGTTGATGGAGACGGCATAGCCCATGCCCATGGCCAGCGCGGCGCGGATGGCGTGGCGCATCTGCGGGGTCTTCCAGCCCCAGACCGAGAAGAAGGGTGCCCACGACCAGGCAGTGGGGCTGACGAACATCTGCCAGTTGGCCCGCACGATGGCCAAGTTGGGCATCTGCTCGCCGCGGGCGGTGCGTGACAGGCGCAGGATCTCGTCGTTGATGTGACCGATGCGGTGTGCGATGCCGCGCACCAGCATGGCCGGGGTGGGCCCCAGGCTGAAGCTGTCCTGTTCGTAGTCGTGGGTGGAACGGATGGTGGCGATGCGGGTGCGGCGATCGATGGCAGGGCGAGGCCAGTAGCCCAGGAAGAGCGCGTCGGCCAGGGCATCCACCTCATCGGCCAGCTCGTCGAGCACCGAGCGCACCTGGGCCAGGGCGTGGCGGTGGCGCGGGTGGGTGCGCAGGCCCTCCAGGTCCAGTTCGCTGGCCAGCAGCTGGTCGCGGATGTCGATGACGATGACCAGCATGCCGGCGATGCGCTGGCGGAACGGGGTGCGGGGTGATTCCAGCACGATGTCGCGGGTGGCCTGCATCTGGTCGGCGAGTGCTGCCTGGGCCTTCAGAAGCTGGCCCAGCAGTTCCTCGCTGTCATCCTTGTCGCCGGCGCGCTGATGGCGAAAGAGGCGCGCCTCGGTGCGGATCAGATCGGCCAGCGAGATCAGCACGTCAGCCATGGCCAGCACGCGGTAGCGGGCGTTGAGCGCCAGGTTGGCTAGCGTGGCCCAGATGACGTAGAGACCGGCGCCGATACTGAAATAGAGCGTGCTCTGAAGGGCCGCACTTTCGGCCCCGGGCCGGTGGCTGGCAATGGAGAAGATGGCCGTGAACATCATGCCCATGGCCACCGGAATGCCCCGCTTGCCCCAGGCCATGGCCAGGAAGGCCAGGAACGAGAAGAACGTGAGGAAGATGCCCAGTTCCAGGTGCCGGCCGTTGAGCAGCTGGACGATGTAGAACACGGGCACACCGGCGATGAAGGGAAGCATCATCGTGCGCAGCTTGCCCCGGCGCGGTGCGGCCACGTCCGGCGGCGTGACGGCGATGACGCCGACGGTGGCGAGCGAGGCCGCATAGGCACCCAGCCAGTTCTCGACGATGAGCGATATCACCAGCAGTCCCAGACAGGCGGTGATGCCATTGGTGATGTAGTGGCTGAGCAGGACGCGCAGGAAGGCGCGGGTGCGGGGGGAGAACTTCAGGGGACGCATGGTGAACTTCAGGGCCGGCCGCTGGGGCAGTCGGAGCATGCGGGTGGCAGTGTTGCCGTCGCAGGCAGAAATGGCACCTTATTCTGCATGGTGTGCGGCCTGGCGCCAACCGGCGGGAGATGGTCGGCATGCGGCCGTGTCAGGGGCTGTGGTGCCTGGCGGGTCAGCGTGGTTCATCAGGCAGTGGGTGTTATGCGGCGGAAACCGACGGATCGGACTTCATGTTCCGACCAGGAATGAGCCACATGGATTCACTTTCTGCACGTTTTGCCATGGTTTATTGGAGGACGCGAAACAGTTTCATTCATCATGAATCACCTGTATCGGTGACTGTTCCTTATGCTGAAAAAGCCGTGTTGCCGCCGGGCCTGAACCGGGCGATGCGGCGCCATTCATGGAAATGTCATGAGGAGAGTCGGACAGATGACCGGGAACAAGCAGGGTCTTTGGGTTGGAGCAGCAGTGCTGGTGTCACTGCTGGCCGCCTGTGGCGGTGACAGTGGAAGTGACGGTGCCGGGCAATCGGGTGCCGGTACGAAGCAGATCAAGGCAG
>CALIXC010000217.1 GCA_938046755.1 uncultured Lautropia sp.
GGGCCTTCAAAAGGCGACCTATACGCTGACTATCTTGGCGGTAGTGGCTCTTCTCATCACCACCGGCATCGGCTATATCATGGCCGGGAAGGCGATTGTTCCCCTGCGGGAAGCTTACGAAAAACAGCGTCAGTTCGCCGCGGATGCTTCTCATGAGCTGCGGACGCCTCTCTCGGTGGTGTTGGCCTCGGCGGAAATTTTAGAGAGTGATCCTTCCATCACCTCACCTTTCCTGAAACAGGTCATCGGCGATGTGCATGATGAAGTGACCAAGATGACGAAACTGGTCAGCGATCTTTTGGTGGTGGCCCGAAGCGACAATGAGGCCTTAAAGCTTAAGCTCACGAAGGTGGATCTGGCGGCGGCGGTGGATCAGACGATACGCCTCATGCAGCCTTTGGCGGAAAAGAAGCGGCTGACGCTGCGGCGGGAAGGTGCCGCCGCGCTGACAGCGAAAGTGGATGAGCAGAAAATCAAACAGCTCATGCTCATTCTGGTGGACAACGCAGTGAAATATACGCCGGAAGGCGGTTCCGTCACGGTGGGGCAGGGCGAGACGCTGGGCATGATTGCTGCCCGCGTGCGTCCGGCCAGCGCCACGCTGGATCAGACCATCGTGGCCATCTACCGCAACAACCCGACGGCCTTCATCCAGAACAACCCCAACCTGATCCGTCAGGGTCGCACGCTGAACATCCCGTCCGAGGGTGAGATCGCCGCGATCGACAGCACCGAGGCCGGTCGCCAGCTGCGCATGGCTGCGCGTGACTTCCGTTCCTACAAGGAGCGCATGGCCGGTGCCACGCCTGAAGTGGCTTCGGGCAACGGCAGCAGTACCGCCAGCGGTGCCATCAGCGCGAAGGTCGATGACGAGCGCAGTCGCCAGGCCGGCAGCGAGGATCGTCTGGAGCTGAGCCGTTCCGAAGGTGGCAAGGATGCGCAGGGCAGCGCCGTCGGTGCTCGTGACGCCGAGGCACAGGTGGCCCGCGAGGCCGCGCTCAAGGAAGCCAACAGCCGCATCGCCGAGCTGGAGAAGAACGTTGGCGCCTTGAAGAGCATGCTGGAGTTGAAGGACAAGTCGCTGGCTGACCTGCAGGCTCAGCTGGACAAGGCGCGTGCCGCCGGTGCCCAGGTCAGTGGTACGGTGACGGCTGCTGCCACCGCGGCTGCCGACAAGGCTCGCGAGGCTGCCGGCAAGGTAGCTGACAAGGCTGCTGCCGACAAGGCCGCCGCCGAGAAAGCTGCCCAGACCAAGGCTGCGGCTGACAAGCTGGCTGCCGATGCCAAGGCCGCAGCTGACAAGGTGGCTGCCGAGAAGGCTGCCGCCGAGAAAGCGGCTGCTGAAAAGGCTGCTGCAGAGAAAGCGGCTGCCGATAAGGCTGCGGCTGACAAGGCTGCCGCGGACAAGGCTGCCGCGGACAAGGCTGCTGCCGAGAAGACCGCCGCCGAGCAGGCACAGTCCAAACCCGCCGAAGGTGCGGACAAAGCCGCTGTCGAGCGGGCTGCTGCCGATGCCAAGGCCGAGGTCGAGCGCGTGACCAACGGCGATGCCGACAAGTCCAAGGAAATGCCCAAGCCCGCTCCGGTCAACGAAGGCGAGGAGCAGGGCGGTCTGATCGAGGGCCTGTCGCAGAACTCCCTGCTGCTGCCGGGTCTGGGCGTGGCCGCTCTGGCCGCTGGTCTGGGCTTCTGGATGCTGCGCCGCCGCCGCCGCGAGGATGACGGCTTCTCCGATAGCATCAGCGCCGACGAATTCAGCGCCAACTCGCTGTTTGGCACCACCGGTGGCCAGAGCGTGGACACGATGACCGGCGCCAGCACGCAGATCACCACGATCAGCGAGAGCACGCCGACCGAGGTCGACCCGATCGCCGAGGCCGAGGTCTACATCGCCTACGGTCGCGAGACCCAGGCCGAGGAGATCCTGCGCGAGGCGCTGAAGCGCCAGCCCGAGCGTCAGGCCATCCGCCTGAAGCTGCTGGAGATCTACTCGGGTCGCAAGGACACGGTGGCCTTTGGCCAGATGGCGCGCGAGATGCACGACATGACCGGCGGCCTGAACGAGGAATGGTCGAAGGTGGTACAGATGGGTGCCGCCCTGGATCCGGACAATGCGCTGTATGGTGATGGCACGGCCGATCTGGCGGCACCGTCGCCGGTGGCTTCGCCGGCTGCCGATGTTGCCGGTGCAGCTGCAGCAGGTGCGGCCGCGGTTGCCGCCGGCGTGGCTGGTGTGGCCGCCACTGCCGAGTCCCAGCATGTTGAACCGGAAGTTCCGGCGGTGTCGTCGCCTTCGCTGGATGAAGGCCTGGCCTTCGATGGCGGCTACAACAAGCCCGCTGCCGAGGCTGAAGCGAAGCCGGTGCAGACCTTCCAGTCGACCCGTTCCGGCCCGCTGTCGGCCATGCCGGGTGTCGAGCTGCCCTCGCTGGATCTGGATGCGCCGCTGGACCTGGATGAGGGTCCGAGCACCGTCACCGACCTGAACATCGACACGACCATCACTGAATCGCTGGACATGGGTCATGCCTCGGACAGCGAGGGCGATGGCTTGGGCGCCATTGGCCTGGATCTGTCGCCGTCGACGATCTCCGGCCCGATCACGATGAGTGGTGCGGCCTCCAGCCAGTGGCAGGAAATGGCCTCGAAGCTGGATCTGGCCTCGGCCTATGTCGAGATCGGCGACAAGGAAGGTGCCCGCGAACTACTGGAGGAAGTGATCAACGGCGGTGACGCCGCTCAGCAGCAGCGTGCCCGTGAACTGCTCGCCGAGCTCTGATCGCCGACCATCGGCTCGATAGCTTCCCCCGCATGGCGGGGGCTTTGCTGCCACCCTCGTCCTTCGGGATGATGGTGGCAGTTTCGTTCTGGGAGCCCGGAAACGGGGTGTCAGCGGGTTCGGGCAGAATACCGGACGGATACACCTCGGGAGTGGCGATGGATAACGATCTGACAGGCGACGGACAGGCAGAGGACAGGCCGGTGGATGACGGGCTGCAGGCGGATGCAGGAACGCAGGCAGCCGATGGTCAGACGGACGACGTGCTGCGTCATCGCTGGGTTTGCGGGGTCTCCTACGATGGTCGGGATTTCTGCGGCTGGCAGAAACAGCCTCCTGTGCCTGGCCTGGCGCCGTCGGTTCAGACCACGGTGGAGGCTGCGCTGTCGGCCGTGGCGGGGCAGGCCATCGATGTGCGCTGTGCAGGACGTACCGATGCGGGGGTGCATGCACTGGAGCAGGTCATCGAGTTTTCCACCACGGCGCAACGGCCGCCCACGGCCTGGGTACGGGGCGCCAATGCCCATCTGCCGGATACGGTGGCGGTGCGCTGGGCCACGCCGCTGGCGCCGGATGCCGATTTCGACGCCCGTTTCTCGGCCCGGGAACGCACCTACTGGTATGTGCTCATCGACAGTCCCGTGGCGCCGCCACTGTGGCAGGGGCGCGCCGGCTGGACGCACCGGCCGCTGGACGTGGTGCGGATGCAGAAAGCGGCCCGGTCGGTGCTGGGCACGCATGATTTCAGTAGCTTTCGGGCCTCGGAATGCCAGGCGGCCACGCCGGTGCGCACGCTGACGGAATGGACGGTGGAGCGCCATGGCGCCTTCGTGATGATGCGGCTGACGGCCAACGCCTTTCTGCATCACATGGTGCGCAACCTAGTGGGGTCGCTGGTGTATGTGGGGGATGGGCGGCGCCCGGTGTCATGGCTGGCCGAGGTGCTGGCGGCGCGGTCACGTTCGGCTGCGGCACCGACGTTCGCGGCAGGGGGGCTGTATCTGGTATCGGTGCGCTATGACGAGGCCTGGGGGCTGCCCTGCACGGTCCGTCCGCTGTCGATGGCGGAGCTGGTGTGATGGTCTCTTAGGGTTGTGATGGGTGGGAGACGACTTCGTTGAGAAGCGTCCCGGGCCGCTTTGGGCTGTGTCGAGCGGGGGCCTGGGTGAAGAAGGCTTCGTTGGGGGCTTCCTACCAGATTCCGCAACGCATCCTGATAGGGTGAACCTTCGTTTTGGCTGGGCCTATACTTTCCCGTATCGGCGAAGTGGGAGTGATGGATGGAAGTGCTGCGCACGCGGGTGAAGTTCTGTGGGCTGGTGCGTCCGCAGGACGTGGATACGGCGGTGGCGCTGGGGGTGGATGCCGTCGGGTTCGTCTTCTATCCGAAAAGTGCACGCTGTGTGACGCTGGATGAAGGGGCAGTGCTGCGGCGGCGCCTGCCATCGTGGGTGCGGGCGGTGGGGCTTTTCGTGAACGAGCCGCTGAATGCCATGCTGGAGGGCGTGCGCCGGGTAGGGTTGGACGTGGTTCAGGCTCACGGAGACGAGACGCCGCAGGCGCTGGCCGGACTGGGCGAGCAGGGTGTCCGTTACTGGAAGGCGCTACGCATTGGCGGGCAGGTGGCGGATGAACAGCGGGCCGCGTGGCTTCAGGCAGGGCGGGCGCCGGCGGATGCGCAGGCGCTAGGCACGGCACTGGGTCTGTTCGGGCAGGCGGAGTGCTGTCTGCTGGACAGCGCCGGTCCGGGCTTTGGCGGTACCGGACATGCGTTCGACTGGTCGCTGCTGGAGGATCGCCCGCACGCCGGGTCGTCCCGTGCTGATCTCCCGCGCTTGGTGCTGGCCGGTGGGTTGCGGCCCGAGACGGTGGGCGAGGCGATCCGTCAGGTGGCGCCTTTTGCGGTGGATGTGTCCAGCGGGATTCAGGGGGGCGATCCAAGGCAGAAAGACACGGTTAGAATGGAGCGTTTCATGACAGCCGTGCTGCAGGCCGATGCGGATCGGGCACGAACTGATTGAATATGGTTTTCTCTATCGGATGGTGTGATGACGACTGATGCCTATGATTTTCCAGATGCAGCCGGGCATTTTGGCCCTTATGGCGGCCTGTTCGTCTCCGAGACGCTGATCGGTGCGCTCACCGAGCTGCGCGAGGCCTACGAGCGTTACCGTGACGACCCGGACTTTCAGGCCGAGTTCCGCGACGAGCTGGAGCACTTCGTGGGGCGGCCCAGTCCGGTCTATCACGCGCGGCGCTGGTCGCAGATGCTGGGTGGGGCACAGATCTACTTCAAGCGTGAAGATCTCAACCATACCGGGGCCCACAAGATCAACAACGCCATTGGCCAGGCGCTCTTGGCCCGGCGCATGGGCAAGAAGCGCATCATCGCCGAGACGGGTGCAGGCCAGCACGGGGTGGCCACGGCCACGGTGGCAGCGCGCTACGGGCTGGAATGCACGGTGTACATGGGCTCGATCGATGCTGCGCGCCAGCGGCAGAACATCTACCGGATGAACCTGCTGGGTGCGAAGGTGGTCGAGGTGGAGTCGGGCTCGAAAACGCTGAAGGATGCGCTCAACGAGGCGATGCGGGTGTGGGTGACGAACGTCGACGACACCTTCTACATCATCGGCACGGTGGCCGGTCCGCATCCGTACCCGATGCTGGTGCGCGATTTCCAGGCCATCATCGGCCAGGAGTGCCGGGTGCAGATGCCGGCCTATGCCGGGCGGCAGCCGGATGTGGTGATCGCCGCCGTGGGTGGGGGGTCCAACGCCATCGGCATCTTCCATCCGTATATCCCCGACGCTGCCGTGAAACTGGTGGGCGTGGAGGCGGCCGGAGACGGCATCGAGACCGGCCGACATGCGGCCTCGCTGCGGTGCGGTGTGCCGGGCGTGCTGCACGGCAACCGCACCTACGTGCTGCAGGACGCCGACGGCCAGGTCATCGAGACGCATTCGGTGTCGGCCGGGCTGGACTATCCGGGTGTGGGACCCGAACATGCCTGGCTGAAGGATTCCGGGCGTGCCGAGTACGTGCCCATCGACGATGCCCAGGCGCTGGCGGCCTTCCACGAATGCTGCCGCATCGAGGGCATCATCCCGGCGCTGGAATCCAGCCATGCGCTGGCCGAGGCGGTGCGGCGTGCACCCACCATGGGCAAGGACGAGATCATCCTGGTCTGCCTGTCAGGTCGGGGCGACAAGGACATGCACACCGTGGCCCAGCACGCCGGCCAGAGCTGGGCCTGAGGGGCATGCTCGGAGGCGTCTTCTGTCGTGAAAGAGGGTGTTTCCCGGGCGCCTTTTCCTTTCATCCGCACGCATATCGTTCGATCTGGAATGAATACACCTGATACGAAGGCAGCCCCGACGGGGCAGGCCGGTTCGCCGCGGATCGCGGCGGTCTTTGCCGAGAAGGCGCGGCAGGGCCGCGCCGCGCTGATTCCCTATGTCACGGCCGGTTTTCCCGAGCCCGGGCAGTCGCTGGCAGTGTTGCGCGCGCTGGTGGCGGGCGGTGCCGACATCATCGAGCTGGGTGTGCCGTTCTCCGACCCGGCCGCCGACGGTCCCACCATCCAGCGAGCCAACGACCGGGCGCTGGCCGCCGGCATGAGCCTGACCAAGGTTCTGGCGCTGGTGGCCGAGTTCCGTCGCGAGAACGCCACGACCCCGATCGTGCTGATGGGTTACTGCAATCCCATTGAGGCGATGGGCATTGCGGCCTTTGCCGAAGCGGCATCGAAGGCTGGTGTGGACGGCGTGCTGGTGGTGGACTGCCCGCCCGAGGAGGCTCGCGACTATGCAGCCGCCTTGCGCCGCCACGCCATCGACCTCATCTACCTGCTGGCGCCCACGTCCGGGCTGGATCGTCGCCAGAAGGTGGCAGCGGTGGCCAGTGGCTACGTTTACTATGTGTCGCTCAAGGGCGTCACCGGTGCAGGCAATCTCGACACCGATGCCGTGGCACGTGCGCTGCCGGCTATTCGCCAGGCGGTGCCACTGCCGGTGGGTGTGGGCTTCGGCATCAAGGATGCGGCCACGGCCGCCAGCGTGGCCGGGTTCGCTGATGCCGTCATTATCGGCAGCCGCCTGATCGAGGTGCTGGAAGCCGGCGATCCCGCCGGTGCACCGGCACGCGCCCAGGCTTGGCTGTCCGAGGTACGCAGCGCTATCGACGCCAACCCCAAACGGGGGGCTTCGGCCTGACCCTGGCCTATTCGTCGATTGGCCGGGACGCGTCGTCGCGTGCAGTCCGGCCCGTCCCAAACTCCTGATTCCTCATTCAGAAGGAACCCGATCCATGAGCTGGTTCGACAAGATTCTGCCGCCGGGGCTCAAGCGCTCCAACAGCACGTCCCGCGCCAAGCAGGTGCCGGAGGGGCTCTGGGTGAAATGCCCGGCCTGCGATGCCGTACTCTATTCCACCGAGCTGGAAAAGAACCTCAACGTCTGTCCGAAATGTGAGCATCACATGCGGCTGCGCGCCCGGCTGCGCCTCGAGCGCCTGCTGGACACGGAAAATCGCAAGGAACTGGGGCAGGACGTGCGTCCGGTCGATGCGTTGAAGTTCAAGGATTCGCGCAAGTACACCGATCGTCTGTCGCAGGCGGCCAGCGCTTCCGGCGAGACCGATGCGCTGGTGGTGATGGAGGGCACGCTGGAGGGGCTTCCGGTGGTGGCGGCCTGCTTCGAGTTCGACTTCATGGGGGGCTCGATGGGCTCGGTGGTGGGCGAGCGCTTTGCGCGCGGCGTCGAACGGGCGCTGGAAAAGCGTTGCCCGTTCATCTCCATCGCTGCCTCGGGCGGTGCGCGGATGCAGGAAGGGCTGCTGTCGCTGATGCAGATGGCCAAGACCACGGCGGCCCTGAGCCGACTGGGGGCCGAGCGGCTGCCGTACTTCTCGGTGCTGACCGATCCCACCATGGGCGGTGTCTCGGCTAGCTTCGCCTTCCTGGGCGACATGGTGATCGCCGAACCCAACGCGCTGGTGGGCTTTGCCGGCCCGCGCGTCATCGAGCAGACCGTGCGCGAGAAGCTGCCGCCGGGCTTCCAGCGGGCCGAGTTCCTGCTGGAGAAGGGGGCCATCGACATGATCGTGCACCGTCGTGACCTGCGCCGGACGCTGGCCGACTTGGCAGCGCTCCTGCAGAAGCAGCCGCCGGTGGTGCGCGAGCCGCAGATCGAACCGCCGCCGGTCCCGGCGCCGTCGCCTTCGCCCGTACCAGCTGCCTGATCTGCTCCAGTCGCCATCCATCCGGTCCCGCCCGGCTCACCTGGTCCTGCCCAGGTTCCGTCGAGCGGGATTTTTCAATGTTGTACCGCTGTCGGGCGGCTTTCCGGCTTTTCCAATGCGCCACCGGGCCGGTTTCCTGGCCTTTCATCCTTTTCTTGCGGGACATGCATCAATGTCAGCCTTTACGCTGCCGACCACGCTGGATGGTTGGCTGACGCTTCTGGAAACGCGACACGCCAAGCCCATCGACCTGGGGCTGGAGCGCGTCGGCGAGGTCTATCGTCGGCTGGGCATCCAGCTGCCGGGCGTGAAGTTCATGGTGGCCGGCACCAACGGCAAGGGTTCCACCTGCGCCATGCTGGATGCCATCCTGCGCGCGGCCGGCTACCGGGTGGGCCTGCACACCTCGCCGCACCTGCTGCGCTTCAACGAGCGCATCCGCATCGACGGCGAGGAGCTCTCTGACGAGGCGCTGCTGCCGCTCTTCGAGCAGGTGGAGCTGGCGCGCGGCGACGTGTCGCTGTCGTACTTCGAGTTCACCACGCTGGTGATGCTGCTGGCCTTCTCGCGCGAGCCGCTGGATGCGGTGGTGATGGAGATCGGTCTGGGCGGGCGGCTTGATGCCGTCAACATCGTGGATGCAGACTGCGCCATCGTCACCAGCGTGGCCATCGACCATGCGCAGTGGCTGGGCAACGATCGCGAGTCCATCGCGCTGGAGAAGGCACACATCTTCCGGCCGGACAGACCCGCCATCTGCAGCGACCCGCAACCGCCGCAGAGCTTGGTGCGCCATGCCGAGGAGATCGGCGCCGACCTGTGGCTGCTGGGGCGTGACTACAACTATGCAGGCGACCGGCAGCAGTGGGCCTGGACGGGGCGGGGCACGCGGCGCAGCGGTCTGGCCTATCCGGCCCTGCGCGGCATGAACCAGCTGCTCAACGCTTCTGGCGTGCTGGCTGCACTGCAGGCTGTGCGTGGCCAGCTGCCGGTCAGTGCCCAGGACATCCGCCGCGGCCTGTCGCTGGTCGAGATGCCGGGACGCTTCCAGGTGTTGCCGGGGCAGCCCACCATCATCCTGGACGTGGGGCATAACCCCCATGCCGCCGGCCATCTGGTGGCCAATCTGGGCAACATGGCCTATCACCCGGCCACCTACGCAGTCTTCGGCATGCTGTCCGACAAGGACATCGACGGCGTCATCGCCCATCTGGCAAATCACGTGGACCACTGGATCTGCTGCGATCTGCCCGGGCCGCGCGGCACCACCGCCCGGATGCTGGCCGATCACCTACACATGGCCGGCATCGACGATCTGGTCGATCGCAGGAAGGGCATCGACCGCAGTGTGGTGTGTTCCACCACACCCGACGAGGGGCTTCGTCTGGCACGCAGGCAGGCGGGGCCGGATGATAGAATCATTGTCTTTGGCTCGTTTCTCACGGTGGCGCTTGCCATGCCCGCTGTGCGCGAGGATCTGTCCGCCACGCCCCCCTCGAATTGATGTCGCGCCCGAAATCCCGCAACGGTTCCGACTCCGCTGCCGACGCCTCGCTGGCCGAGAAGAAGAAGGCCCGCCATCGCCTGGTGGGCGCGATCGCTCTGTGTCTGGTGGCGGCCGTCGTCGTGCCCATGCTGCTCGAATCCGAGCCGCGTACCGGTCTGCGCTCGCTGCCCATGACGGTCGAGGCTGCGGCCGGCTCCACCCGAGCCGACCAGCCCTGGATCCGCCCGCCCGTGGCCGACGATGCTGCCCGCTCCGTCATGCCCGACCAGGTGGTAATGCTGGAAGAGGGGGCGGCCGGGCAGCCCGCCACGTCCGGTCAGGACGCGCCCCGTGCGCCCGGTGATCAGCCCTCGGTGGATCTGCCTGATCTGAACGCAAGGACAGGTCTGGATCCGGAGGCCTCCGTCGCACCCGCGGTGCCGCCGTCTTCCCCGCAGCCGGCCGGTTCCGCATCGTCCGAGGCCGCTGCTGGCCGGGGACATGCCGTCGCGGGGCAGGATGCTGCCAGTCAGGCGCGTTCTGCCCGGCCGGCTGCTTCCCCCTCCGGCAACACGGCCCAGCGCCCGGCCAATGCCCCGCTGCCCAAGCCGCTGCCGATGACGCAAGGGGGGGCGCAATCTAATGTCGACAACCGCCCCGACGTGCTGGCCCGTCTCATCGACCAGGTCGATTCGGGCAGCAATGCACGCTCGGCCGCCCGCCAGCAGTCGCGCCGCTTCTTGGTGCAGGTGGGTGCCTACAGCAACGTGAAAAGCGCCCGTGCCGCCGTCGACCGGGTGGCCAAGGCCGGCTTCAACGCCTATCAGGAAACGGTCAAGACCAGCAATGGCGACTGGATCCGGGTGCGCGTGGGGCCATTTGCCTCGCGTGAGGACGCCGAACAGGCCCAGCAGGCACTCAAGCGGGCCGGGGTCACCGCCGCGCTGATCGCCCTCTGACCCTCCTTCAACCGATACGGAGACGCCCATGTCCACCTGGTTTGCTAGCGCCACCCTCTGGGACTGGGCTATCGGTTTGGTGGCCGTGCTGTCCATCCTGATGGGCCTTTGGCGCGGTTTCGTGCGCACCGCCTTCGGCCTGGCGGCCTGGGTGCTGGCCTTCCTGTTCACCGCCCCCGTCTCGGCACTGGTGGCACCCTGGGTGGCAGGTCTGTCCATGCCGGCCCTGGTGCTGCAGGTCATCGTCTTTCTCGTGCTCTTCGTCCTGTGCCGCTTCGTGGGCGCCATGGTCAGCCGTGCCATGCGGGCCATCGGCCTGGGGGGGCTCGATCGCTTCTTCGGCGCGCTGCTGGGTGCGGCGCGCGCAGCCGTCATCATCACGGTCGCGGCCATGGCCTGTGTCGTTGCCATGAAGCAGGGTGTCCCCCTGGACCTCTCCTGGCAGAACGCACATGCCCGGCCGCTGCTCGACGGCATGGTCGAGGCCGGTTTCAGATACTTGGGGCAATTCCAGCCCCAGCCGTGAACCCTCGGCCCGCCAGGGCCATGTGTTCGCATGGATTCGGTTTTTCTTCTTCGAGCGGGGCATCATCATGTGCGGAATCCTGGGCCTGGTCGGACAGGCGCCGGCCAACCAGTTGTTGTATGACGGACTGCTGCTTCTGCAGCATCGGGGACAGGATGCGGCCGGTATCGGCACCAGCAGCGGTCGCACCTTCGCGGTCCACAAGGGCAGCGGGCTGGTACGGGATGTCTTTCGCACCCGCAATATGCGGGCGCTGCCTGGCTGCACCGGCATCGGCCATGTCCGTTACCCCACGGCGGGCTCGGCCGTGAGTCTGGAAGAGGCGCAGCCCTTCTACGTGAACGCCCCGTTCGGGATCATCCTTGCCCACAACGGCAACCTCACCAACACCGAGACGCTCAAGCAGGAGCTTTTCCAGCGAGACCGCCGGCACATCAACACCGATTCGGATTCCGAAGTGCTGCTAAACGTGCTGGCGCACGAGCTGGACAAGCGGGCGCAGGGCGTGACGCTGGATCCGGACACCATCTTCGAGGCGGTGGCGGCGCTGCATGGCCGGGCGCGTGGCGCCTATGCCTGCGTGGCCGAGATCTCCGGCTACGGGCTGCTGGCCTTCCGTGACCCGCTGGGCATCCGGCCGCTCTGCTATGGCGTGGCGGAGGCCGAGAACGGTCGTACTGAGTACTTGGTGGCCTCGGAATCGGTGGCGCTGGAAGGCCTGGGCTTTCGGCTGGTGCGTGATCTGGCGCCTGGCGAGGCCATCTTCATCGACCAGGAGGGGGGCTTCCATAGCCGGGCGTACGACAAGGCTGGCCCGCTGTCCACCTGCATCTTCGAGTACGTCTACTTCGCGCGGCCCGATTCGGTGATCGATGGTGCCTCGGTCTATGACGTGCGTCTGAGGCTGGGCGAGAAGCTGGCGGCCACGGTCGAGCAGCAGCTTCACCTCCAGGACATTGATGTGGTCATTCCCATTCCCGAGACCTCGCGCCCATCCGCCATGCAGCTGGCCAGCCGTCTGGGGCTTGGCTACCGCGAGGGCTTCATCAAGAACCGCTATGTGGGCCGCACCTTCATCATGCCTGGCCAGGCCGTACGCCAGAAATCGGTGCGTCAGAAGCTCAACGCCATGAGCATCGAGTTCAAGGGCAAGAACGTGCTGCTGGTCGACGATTCCATCGTGCGCGGCACCACCTCGCGCGAGATCGTGCAGATGGCCCGCGAAGCCGGCGCCAACAAGGTGTTCTTCGCCTCCGCCGCGCCTCCGGTGCGTTTTCCCAATGTCTACGGCATCGACATGCCTACCCGCAGCGAGCTGATCGCCTACGAACGTGATGACGACGCGATCCGCGACGCCATCGGGGCCGATGCGCTCGTCTATCAGTCCATCGAGGCGATGAAGCAGGCTGCGTGGGATTCCGGCGCCCGTGCCACGCGCTTCGATGCCTCCTGCTTCGATGGCGTCTACTGCACCGGTGATGTCACGTCCGAATCGCTGGCGGCGCTGGAAGCGTCGCGCAAGAAGGCGGACGAGGCACGCCGGGCAGCCGACGCGGCCAGCTGACGCATTTCTGGCCGGAACAGGGGCCGGCCAGAGCATTTCGAGGGGAGCAGCAGTGCGCCTGCAAGACGCGTTGCTGCTGTCTTCATCTCACCGCCGGAGCTGCCCGCCTGCGGGGTTTCCGGCGCTGGGTTCTCTCAATCTTTCAGGAACGACAACATGACCAAGCCTGCCGATACTCACGCCCATCCGCACGACCCGGCCCGTGGACCGGCTGCCTCGGGACACGGCAGCGCACGGCGCGCGCCCTGGAACGAGCGCCTGGCCAGCGCCAGCCTGGAGACACTGGCGGTGCGAGCCGGTTTCGAGCCCGGCGAATTCGGTGAGCACTCCGAGGCCATCTACCTCAGCTCCAGCTTCGTCCACGACAACGCCGCGCACGCCGCCGCCAAGTTCGCCGGCGAGGTGGATGGATTCATCTATTCGCGTTTTCGCAATCCCACCGTGCGGGTCTTCCAGGAGCGTCTGGCGGCGCTGGAAGGCGCCGAGATGTGCCTGTCGGCCGGCTCCGGCATGGCGGCCATTCACGCGGTGGTCATGAGCCTGACCGGCCAGGGCGACCACATCGTTTCCTCGCGCTCGGTGTTCGGTACCACGATGCAGCTCTTTGCGCTCTTCGAGCGCTATGGCGTACAGGCCACCTATGTGGACATTGCCGACCTGAAGGCCTGGGAGGCCGCCATCCAGCCGGGCAAGACGCGCTTCCTGTTCGTCGAGAGCCCGGCCAACCCGTCCACCGAGGTGGCTGACATCCGGGCGCTGGCCGAGCTTGCGCATCGCCATGGCGCTCTGCTGGTGGTGGACAACACCTTTGCCACACCGGTGCTACAGCGTCCGCTGGAACTGGGCGCCGATGTCGTCGTGCATTCGGCCACCAAGTATCTGGATGGTCAGGGCAGGGTGCTGGGTGGTGCCGTGCTGGGCAGCCAGTCCTACATGAAGGAGAAGCTCGAACCGGTCCTGCGCTACACAGGGCCGGCGTTGTCGGCCTTCAACGCCTGGATTTTGCTGGGCGGGTTGCAGACGCTGCCGGTGCGCATCCGTACCCAGTCCGACAGCGCCCTGGCCGTGGCACGCTGGCTGGAGGCCCATCCGGCCGTGGCGCGTG
This sequence comes from uncultured Lautropia sp., assembly GCA_938046755.1. GTDB lineage: Bacteria > Pseudomonadota > Gammaproteobacteria > Burkholderiales > Burkholderiaceae_E > Lautropia. The sequence goes on from CALIXC010000217.1 coordinate 13,661, forward strand.
TCTATTACCCGGGTCTGCCCAGCCATCCGCAGCATGAACTGGCCAAGCGCCAGCAGAGCGGCTTCGGACCGGTGCTGGCCTTCGAGGTGAAGGGTACGAGCCCCGAAGTCACCCGTCAGAATGCGTGGCAGGTGGTCGACAGCTGTCAGGTGGTGTCGGTGACGGCCAACCTGGGCGACGTGAAGACCACCATCACGCACCCAGCCAGCACCACCCATGGCAAGATGAGCCCCGAGGCGCGGGCTGCGGCCGGCATCGGCGAAGGCCAGCTGCGCATGGCCATCGGTCTGGAATCGCCCGAGGACATCTGCGCCGACCTGCAGCACGGGCTGTCCAAAGCTGTGTTCTGAATGTTCTCTCCTGGTTTTTCACTCTGATAGTTCCTTTCGAGACTTTGCACATGATGAAGATCTTCCCGCGCCCTGGCTTCCGGCCTCTGGGCGCTGTCCTGGCCATTTCGGGCGGCCTCGTGCTGGCAACCATGCCCGCTGTCGACATTCAGGCAGCGGATGCTGTTGCTGGCCAGGCGGGTGATGTCGCACCGGCTGCTCAGATGGCGCCGACCGATGCGCAGGAGGCCCAGCCCATCTGGATCGACGTGCGTACACCCAAGGAGTTCAGCGGTGGCCATCTGGAAGGCGCGCACAACGTGCCGGTCGAACAGATCGCCGGGCAGATCTCGGCGCTGGTGCCCAACAAGGACACCCCGGTGATGCTCTACTGCCGCAGCGGCCGTCGCGCTGAGCAGGCCCGCAAGCTGCTGCTGCAGCAGGGCTACACCCATGTCGAGAACAAGGGGGGCTACGCCGACCTGTTGAAACAGCAGCAACAGCAACAATAACAACGACGCTGAGCGGGGGTCGCCCGCTCGTCGCGGGGGCCGTATGCTTCGGATGCTGTGACCGGGCACAGGTACCGCCCGCCCGTCACCGGAGTCGTGTGCTTCGCATGCCATGTCCGTGCGCGGTTTCGGGGTCCCGGCCGAACGCCTCGGCGGGAGCCGGCGTTCATGGACGGGGTCGCAAATCGACAGGCGTGCAAGTCGACAGCTGCTCCACGGAAGGCGCTCGCTGCTTCTGACCGTGCCTGTGCCCTGCGTGTGGCTGAAAAGCCTGTCGCAACGGGCGCACGCCGGTCGCCGGTTGGCTGCCAGCCTCCGCCATTGGTGCTCTCCATGCCCGACCGACGGACAGGCCGGGCCGCGCAACGCCTGAAAATTCCTGCTTCTTTCGGATATTCATTCAGGCAGGGAGCAGCAATGGCGGTCTTGGCAGGCAGAACACAGCGGGTGCTGGCCAATGGGGTTTACAGTGGTCTGGCCGTGGCGGCGGCGTTGGGGGCACTGGCCCTGGGCAATGCCCTGCGTCATGGCCTGATGGCGCCGATGCAGGCCCAGACAGCCGTCAGCGCTTCGCCTCAGGTCGACGATGCCCGTGGTACCAGCCACGCGGCCGTGGCTGGGCTGGATGCCGGGGCGGTTCGGCGTGCCGAGCAGGGGGCTGCGCCCTCGGCCGCGCTTTCGCGCCCGATCTCTGCCCTGAGTCGCTCTCAGGGGGCCGACATGCCGGGCAATACCTCGGCGAGTGTTCGAACCACGTCCCCGCGACCGCTGCTGGCCACGATGTCGGCGCTGGAGATCACGCCGCTGCGCGAGATTCCGCTGGGTCTGGTGGGGGATGTCGCCGGGCTGGCGCAGGCTCGTGACTTCATGCTGGTCCTGGGGGCCGATGGCCGGCTCTGGGCACGTGGCCTCAACACGCGGGGACAGCTGGGTGTGGGCATTGCCCAAGCCCAGGTGAGCGACTTCCTGCCCCTGCCGGGTCATGACTACCAGGCCGTGGCCGCTGGCGGTGCGCATGCGCTGGCGCTGGATCGGCAAGGCAATCTGTGGGGCTGGGGGGATGATCGCCATGGTCAGCTGGGCCGCGGGCGGGTCAATGACACGCCGCAGGACAGACCGACACGCATTGCTCGCGATATCGTGGCCATGGCTGCCGGCGATCGCCACAGTCTGGCGATTCGCAAGGACGGCGCGTTGCTGGCCTGGGGCGAGAACCGCTGGGGTGAGGTGGGCAATGGCAGCCAGGAAACCGTTACCGAGCCGGTCGTCATTGGCGAAGGCTTCCGGGCCGTGGCTGCCGGGGCAGGCTACTCGCTGGCCATCGATCGTCAGGGTCGGCTCTGGGCCTGGGGACGGGGCGAGTCGGGCCGGCTGGGCACAGGCAATGAGGATGACCAGTCCCGGCCGGTCCTGATCGGGGGCGGCTATCGCAGTGTCACGGCCTCCACGGCCCAGTCCTTTGCCATCGGACAGGACGGGACGCTGTGGGCCTGGGGCAGCAACCTGCTGGGCCAGCTGGGTGACGGTACCCGTGAAGACCGCCTGTCGCCGGTGCAGATCGGCACGGGCTTCACCTCGGTGGCCGCGGGGGGGGCCCATACCGTGGCGCTCAAGCGTGACGGCAGTGTCTGGGCCTGGGGCAGCAATGGCGTGGGCCAGCTGGCCGATGGCAGTCTGGATGATCGGCTGCGCCCCGCGCGGATCGGCCGCGGCTACGACTTCATCGGGGCTGCCGGGGCCGCCTCGACGCTGGCCCGCCGCGATGGTGTGCTGCACATGGCGGGGGCCAGGCTGCTGCAGTGACCGGGGGCGGGTGGGGCTCCGTCGATTACCTAACGGAACGCAGGCAAACGGAATGCCCCTGGCCAGCTTTGGGTTATATTTGTCGCACGCCGGCCGTTCATCCCGCCGGGACGGCGCCCGGCATCTTATTCCGTTTGCCGTCCGTCATGATCCCAGCCCAAGAAGCACTCAAGATTCTGCAGGCCGGCAATAGCCGTTTCGTTGCCGGCCTGGGGGGCGTGTCACTGGCTACCAACCAGGCGCGTCGCACCCAGCTCATTATGGGGCAGACCCCCTTTGCGGTGCTGCTGGGCTGTGCGGACTCCCGTGTGCCGGCCGAGCTGGTCTTCGATCAGGGGCTGGGCGAGCTGTTCGTCATCCGCGTGGCCGGCAACATTGTGGCGCCTTCGCAGATCGGCAGCGTCGAGTTTGCCGTCGAGCGCTTCAGCACGCGGCTGGTGGTGGTGCTGGGCCATTCCAATTGTGGCGCCATTTCCGCCACGCTGGATGAGCTGAAGCTGCCGGCCAAGGGGCGTTCCCCCAACTTGCGTGCCGTGGTGGACCGCATCCGTCCGTCCATCGAGCCCCTGCTGGAAACCGAACTGGCCAATGATCCGGAGCGGCTGAAGCGGCACGCGGTGCGCGCCAACATCCGCCACGCGGCCAACCATCTGCGGCATGGCTCCCCCATCCTCGAACACTGGATCGAACATGAGGGGCTGCTGGTGGTGGGGGCCGAGTATTCGCTGGAGACCGGCATCGTTGACTTCTTTGACGGCATGCCGGACACTGCGCCCCCGGCCGTGCCGGGGCTGCCGTCGGCTGCCTGACTTTTTGTCTTTCTGACCTGCCAGGGTCAGATCAGATCAGGCCAAACCAAGCTAAACCAAACTTGGCCTGGCCTACGGTCCTCTGACGCTTCAGCGCCAGTCCGACAGCGGATGCGCGCCGTCGTGGTGGTCGCGGAAATGGCTTTCGATGAACTTCTGCTTCACGGCGGCCAGCGTGGGCGGATCCCACTTCGGCGACCGATCCTTGTCGATGAGTAGCGCGCGCACGCCTTCGGCAAAGTCATGGGCCGCACAGCAGCTGATCGCCACGTTGTACTCGATGCGGAAGACGTCGGCCAGTGAGCGGTGACGGCAGCGGTGCTGCAGTTCCCAGGCCAGGGCGGCCGAGGTGGGGCTGCCGCGCCGGAACGTGTCCACAGCCGTGGCCAGCCATTCGTCGCCCTCGGTGGGTAAGGCCAGCAGGTGCTCGGCCGTGTCCTTCAGGCTGGCCATGCCCACGGTCTTGCGGATCAGGTCGAAGTGCTTGCGCAGGTTCGACGGCGCGCGTTCGGCCTTGCTTTCATGCGCATCCAGCAGGTGGGTCATCTGGGCCTTGTTGGCCGCCGTGTCGGTGCTCCAGTGCGCCTTCAGGATGTCGGCCAGCACCGCATCGCGTGCTGAGTCGTCGATGCAGAAATCGCCCATGCCGGAAAAGAGTGCGTCCGAGGCGTTCATCGGCGCCCCGGTCAGCGCCAGGAAGAGCCCGGCCCGGCCCGGCAGTCGGCTCAGGAACCAGCTGCCGCCCACGTCAGGGAAGAGCCCGATGCTGATCTCGGGCATGGCAATGCGGGTCTCGGGGGTGACCACGCGGTGTGAGGCGCCGGCCAGCAGCCCCAGGCCGCCCCCCATGACGATGCCGTGCCCCCAGCAAAGCACGGGTTTCGTGCAGGTATGGATGCGATAGTCCAGCGCGTATTCCAGGAAGAAGAAGCGCTGCGCGTAGGGGTTAGGGCGTTTTCCATATTCCTTGACGGAATGATAGAGATCCCGGATGTCACCACCAGCACTGAATGCACGTGATCCGGCGCCATCCAGCACGATGGCCACGATGTCCGGATCCCGGACCCATTGCTTGAGGCGTGGCAGCAGCTGCTCGACCATGGCCAGCGACAGTGCGTTCAGCGATGCCGGCGCGTTGAGGCGGGCATGACCGATGCGCCGGCCGTCAGCCGTGGCGGGTTCCTCGAAAATGACCACGTTCTCTTCTGTCATGACGATGTGCGTTCCTATCTCCCCCGCTGGTCGGGGCAAAAATAAATCCCTGATTACTACCACAATATTAACCGGCCCGTCCGCGTGCCGGCGGGAGCGCCTCCAGGAAAACGGGAAGACGCCGTATCCGCCGACAGTTCCGTGCCGTGAATGCCCCGGGTGGGAAAGGTCATGAATGCTAAACTCGGTCAAATCATCCTGACCCGCAACGATGCCTGGAGAAGACGCATGAAAGTACGCAGTGACTCCTTCGTGGCTGGCCAGCCGCTGCCCGATGCGCTGGCTTTCGCTCGACCCGATCCCTCTTCGCGGGTAACTCTTTCCGACAATCGCAACCCACACCTGGCCTGGGAGGACGTGCCCGAGGGTACCCGTTCCTTTGCCGTGCTGTGCATCGATCATGACGCACCCTCGCGGCCCGATGACGTGAATCACCCGGACCGCGAGGTGCCAGCCGACCTGCCGCGCGTGGCGTTCATGCACTGGACGCTCATCGATCTGCCTCCCGAGCTCCGTTCGGTGGGCGAGGGTGTGTATTCCAGCGAGGTCTCACCGCGTGGCAAGCCGGGCCCGGAACTGCCCGATGGCACCCGCCAGGGGGTGAACGACTACACGGCATGGTTTGCTGCCGACCACGACATGAATGGCGACTATTACGGCTACGATGGCCCGTGCCCGCCGTGGAACGATGCGCTGCCACACCGCTACGATTTCATCGTGCATGCGCTGGATGTGGAGCGCCTGCCCGTCGAAGGGCGCTTCGACGGCCGTCAGGCCATCGAGCTGATCAAAAGGCACAGCCTGGGATCGGCCAGCGTGGGGGGCACCTATACGCTGAATGCACGGCTGCGGGCCGCCCAGGCCAACGGCTGATTCCCTGGCGCTTTTTCCGTCAGCGCGGGGGGCGCTGACGGATCAGCCCCACGCCGATGCCCTCGATATGGAAGTCTCGGGTGCCGACAGGCACGACGATGGGTTCATAGGCGGGATTCTCCGGCAGCAGTTCCACAGGGCCATTGAGCCCGTTTCGGTGCAGCCGTTTGACGGTGACTTCCTGTCCCAGGCGGGCCACGACGATCTGGCCATTGTGTGCGTCGGTGGTGGCCTTGACCGCCAGCAGGTCGCCATCCAGCATGCCCGCATCGCGCATGCTGTCGCCCCGGATGCGCAGCAGATAGTCGGGGTGGCGCTCGAAAAGGCTGGCATCGAGCGTGAAGCTGGCCTCGATGTGGCTTTCGGCCAGGATGGGGTGCCCGGCCGCCACGCGCCCCACCAGGGGTAGCGAGATGCTGGGGCCGCTGCCCAGCAGCCCGGCAGCCGCGGCGCGCTCCATGGCGCCTGCACCCAGCCCGCGCACCGTCACGCTGCGCCCGCCCTGGGTGAGCGTGGTGCCGCCAGCGCCCCTGGCCGGGGCATTGCCAACCGTGCCGGAAGCAGCAGGATGGATCGCGCCTTCCAGGGAACCTTCGGCCGCTGGCAGCAGGCGGATGCCGCGCGAGGTGCCGGCACAGAGTTCGATCATGCCCTTGCGGGCCAGCGCCTTCAGGTGATCTTCGGCGGCATTGACGGACCGAAAGCCCAGGGCACTGGCGATTTCCGCCCGGGTGGGGGGGAACCCGGTCTGGTCGAGATGCGCTTGGATCTGGGCAAGGACTTCCCGTTGCCGGGCGGTGAGGGGGCGCATGGTGGCAGGCGAATCGAAGATGGAAGAAAGGCGATCAGCCTGTATTTTTGTCCAGTATCATGCGAACCGCAAGTCATGGGGAGATTCGCGCTGCGGCTACCAAAAAAAGTTACACTCTCATATTGTGGCACTGCAACTCAGGATCCAAGCGCTTTCTGTCTCATATACACGCTGGATTCCGTCGTGACGAGTCAGGTTGTTTGACAGGTCTCCTCAATGCGTTGCCACCATTCCGTTACTTACCGGGGCGTTTTTCTGCGGCTAGTCCGCAGGTACTTGTACTGGGGCTGTGCAGTCGCGTGCACTGCTGCCTGCCCCTTCCGGGCGGGCAGTCCCTTTCTCCGGGGCTGCCAGGTAACGGAACGGTTCTCTCTTCCAGGGGTTGCCGCCCTGTTCAGGGGCTGGCGCTCTACCGTTCGTAAGCACGGACGGCTGTTCTCGCTCGTTTCTCGTCGATCCCTTGCATGGAGGGCCGCCCGATCGGTCCCGATTCCTGCGCGGGGGCTGTGGCTGCATCACGCCGTCGGGCGATCGATCCCCTCGGTATCCAACAGCCGCATGCCGTGTTTCGTCCCTTTTCTGGAAGCCCGTTTCACTCAATGTCCACTAAGATCTACGTCGGTAATTTGCCGTGGCGCACCACGGACGTGCAGCTGACCCAGCTGTTCGCCGCCCATGGTGATGTCCTCAGTGTCCGCATCATCTCCGACCGGGATACCGGTCGCTCAAGGGGGTTTGCCTTTGTCACCATGGCCAGCGCGTCGGCAGCCCAGGCGGCCATTGCCGCCCTGCACGGCTCGTTGCTGGAAGGGCGCACGCTGGTGGTCAACGAGGCCAACAACCAGGGCGGTCGCCCGTGGCCCCGCCCGACTGGACCGCGCACGCACGAAGACGTCTGAACGCCGGGACTTGGGTGCTGCCGAGCCCCGGTGTCGTTTTTCTTTGGATGCTCCGGCCGGGGGCCGACCTGCAGGGCCCCGTGGGAAAAGGCACGCCCTGAAGGCCTGTGTCTCGGGGCTTACATGCTGCTGTAGCTGGGTCCGCCGCCACCTTCCGGTGTTGTCCAGACGATGTTCTGTGTCGGATCCTTGATGTCACAGGTCTTGCAGTGCACGCAGTTCTGCGCGTTGATCTGCAGCTTCAGCCCGCTGCCATCCTCGTGCTCGACGAACTCGTAGACGCCAGCCGGACAGTAGCGCGCCTCGGGCCCGGCGTAGCGGGCCAGGTTCACCGCCACCGGCACCTCGGGGTCCTTCAGGCGCAGGTGCGAGGGCTGATTCTCGGCGTGGTTGGCGTTGGAGATGAACACCGACGACATCCGGTCGAAGGTGATCTTGCCATCGGGTTTCGGGTACTCGATGGGCAGGCACTCGCTGGCTGGCTTCAGATAACAGTGGTCGGGCTTCTTCACGTGCAGGGTGAACGGCAGTCTGCCCCGGAAAACCACCTGGTCCAACCCCACCAGCAGGCTGCCCAACATCAGACCCTTGCCCATGGCCGCCTTGAAGTTGCGCGTCTTCCAGAGTTCCTCGCGAAGCGACGACTGGCGGAAGGCCTCGGGGTAGCCCTGCAGCACGTCCTGGCTGCGACCCTCGGTCAGGGCCTGCGCGATGGCCTCGGCCGCTAGCATGCCGGTCTTGATGGCCGAGTGCACGCCCTTGATGCGAGCCGCGTTCAGGAAGCCCGCTTCGCAGCCCACCAGGCAGCCGCCCGGGAAGACCAGCTTCGGCAGGGCGTTGAGGCCGCCTGCGGTGATGGCGCGCGCGCCGTACTCCAGACGACGGCCGCCCTCGAAGGTGTCGCGCAGCGCCGGGTGCGTCTTCCAGCGCTGGAATTCCTCGAAGGGTGACAGGTAGGGGTTCAGGTAATTGAGGCCCACCACGTGGCCGGCCGCCACCAGGTTCTCGCCGAAGTGGTAAATGAAGCCGCCCCCGTAGGTGGCATTGTCCAGCGGCCAGCCAGCCGTGTGCACGACCAGTCCCGGGTGGAACTTCTCGGGCGGCACCTCCCACAGCTCCTTGATGCCGATCGCGTAGCTCTGGGGGTCGGACTCGGCGTCCAGCTGGAATCGGGCCATCAGCTCGCGTCCCAGGTGCCCGCGGGAGCCTTCGGCGAACACCACGTATCGTCCCAGCAGTTCCATGCCTGGCTGGAAGGCATCGGTGGGCTTGTCGTCGCGGCCGACACCCATGTCGCCCGTGATCACGCCACGCACCTGGCCCTCTTCGCCATACAGGATGCTGGCTGCTGGAAAGCCCGGGTAGACCTCTACGCCCAGCGCCTCGGCCTGCGCGCCCAGCCAGCGTACCAGCTGTGCCAGGCTGCCGATGTAGGCGCCGTGGTTCTTCATGCCGGGCGGGATGGCCCACTCCGGCGAGCGTAGGGTGCCTGTGGCCGTCAGGAACAGCACCTCGTCGTGCGTGACCTCGGTCTGAAGGGGGGCTCCGTCCTGCTTCCAGTCGGGCAGCAGCTCGGAGAGCGAGCTCGGGTCGATGACGGCGCCCGCCAGAATATGGGCGCCCACCTCGGCCCCCTTCTCGAGCACGCAGACGTTGATCTCCTGGTTCTGCTCGGCCGCCAGCTGCTTGAGTCGGATGGCGGTGGCCAGGCCGGCCGGTCCGGCGCCGACGATCACGACATCGAATTCCATCGAGTCGCGTTCGATCTCGACGACGGGTTCATCTGGCTCCATGGAGGCTTCCTTTGAGGGACGGCCGGGTGTTGCCTGCACGATCCCTGGTTCGGTGTACGAGGGGTCCGGCCCGTGGCCTGCCGCGAGCCGCCGCATGTCTGCGGGCGGCATCGCCACCAGAGCCCGTCCGGGGGGCTTCACAATATCTCTGCTATTTTCGGTGAAGCCATGCTGCGGCGCAAACGGAGAAAGCCCCCACTCGACAATTGCCCATTTTTGCGTCATGAGAACGCTGTCGTGTCGGCAGGTAGAGGCGTGCGCGGCAACGTGACCTTCCAGTTAACGCGAACGCCAGCGTCGCACTTTGGCCGGGGCCGGATCATTGCTACAATTTCCATTTCCGGAAGGGCATACATGACCAAATATGTATTTGTCACCGGCGGCGTGGTCTCGTCCCTGGGCAAGGGCATAGCCGCCGCCTCGATGGCCGCACTCCTGGAGTCGCGGGGGGTCAACGTCACGTTGATGAAGCTCGATCCCTACATCAACGTCGACCCGGGCACCATGAGCCCATTCCAGCACGGCGAGGTCTTCGTCACCGAGGATGGCGCCGAGACCGACCTGGACCTGGGCCACTACGAGCGCTTCGTCTCGGCGCGCATGCGCCGCTCCAACAACTTCACCACCGGCCAGATCTACGACTCGGTCATTCGCAAGGAGCGCCGGGGCGAATACCTGGGCCGCACGGTGCAGGTCATCCCGCACATCACCAACGAGATCCAGGCCTTCGTCGAGCGTGGCGCGGGCGTGGGCACCCCGGCCCAGGCCGAGGTCGCCATCGTCGAGATCGGTGGCACCGTGGGTGACATCGAATCCTTGCCGTTTCTCGAAGCCGCCCGGCAGATGAGCCTGAAGGTCGGACGTGGCAACGCCTGCTTCGTGCACCTCACGCTGGTGCCCTTCCTGGGCAAGGCTGGTGAGCTCAAGACCAAGCCCACCCAGCACTCGCTGCAGGAGCTGCGCAAGATCGGCATCCAGGCCGACATGGTCTTGTGTCGTGCCGACCGCGCTATCCCCGACGACGAGCGCGCCAAGATCTCGCTCTTTTCCAACATCCCGGTGGATTCGGTTATCTCCGTGCGCGATTCCGACTCCATCTACAAGATCCCGCGCATGCTGCACGAGCAGAAGGTCGACGACATCCTCGTCGATCTGCTGAAGCTCGACCGCCCGCCGGCAGACCTGGGCGTCTGGGACACCCTCATCCAGCGACTGGAGCATCCGCGCCACCACGTGCGCATCGCCATGGTCGGCAAGTACGTCGACCTCACCGAGTCCTACAAGTCGCTGACCGAGGCGCTGGTGCATGCCGGTATGCACACCTCCACCCGCATTGCCATCGACTACCTCGATTCCGAGCAGATCGAGCGTGAAGGCACCGCCATGCTGGCCAACTACGACGCCATCCTGGTGCCGGGCGGCTTCGGCAAGCGCGGCGTCGAGGGCAAGATCCGGGCCATCCAATTCGCCCGCGAGCACAAGGTGCCCTTCCTGGGCATCTGCCTGGGCATGCAGCTGGCTGTGGTCGAATACGCTCGCCATGTGGCGGGCCTGACAGACGCCAACAGCACCGAGTTCGCCCTCGACACCCCGCATCCGGTCATTGCCCTTATCACCGAATGGACCGATCGCAGTGGCAACGTCGAGAAGCGCGACCAGAGCTCCGGCCTGGGTGGCACCATGCGGCTGGGCGCACAGCGCTGCCCGGTGCGCTCCGGCACGTTGCTGGCCAGCATCTACGGCGACTCGGTCTACGAGCGTCACCGTCACCGCTTCGAGGTCAACAACGACTACGTCGATCGCCTGCAGGCGGCAGGGCTCACCATCGCGGCCCGCACCCCAGTCGAGGGCCTGACCGAGACGGTCGAGCTGCCCACCGTCGGTGAGCACGCGCATCCGTGGTTCCTGGGCGTGCAGTTCCACCCCGAGTTCACGTCCAACCCGCGTCACGGGCATCCGCTCTTCATCGCCTACATCAAGGCGGCGCTGGCCCATGCCGGCGGGCAGCGTACCCAGCAGTCGGCCGGTGGCGATAGCGAGGCCTTGCAGGAGAAGCATTCATGAAGATCGCCGGACGCCCCGCAGGGCTTGACCAGCCCTTCTTCCTGTTGGCCGGGCCGTGCGCCATCGAGTCCCAGCAGCTGGCGCTCGACACCGCCGGCCAGCTCAAGGAAATCTGCGCCGAGCTGGACATCCCCTTCGTCTACAAGTCGTCGTTCGACAAGGCCAACCGCAGCTCCGGCAAGTCCTTCCGGGGGCCGGGGCTTGAGGGCGGGCTGAAGGTGCTGGCCGAGGTCAGGCGCCAGATCGGCGTGCCGGTCGTCACCGATGTCCACGAGATCGACCAGATCAAGGCCGTGGCGGAGGTGGTGGACGTGCTGCAGACGCCGGCCTTCCTGTGCCGCCAGACCGATTTCATCAACGCTGTGGCCGCCAGCGGCCGGCCCGTCAACATCAAGAAGGGTCAGTTCCTGGCGCCTCACGACATGATGCAGGTGGTGGCCAAGGCGCGTGCCGCCGCCCGTGCCGCCGGCGTTGACGAGGACTGCGTGATGGTCTGCGAGCGTGGCGCCAGCTTCGGCTACAACAACCTGGTCTCCGACATGCGGTCGCTGGCCATCATGCGCGAGACCGGCTGCCCGGTGGTCTTTGATGCCACCCACTCGGTGCAGCTGCCGGGCGGGCAGGGCGATCGCTCCGGCGGTCAGCGCGAGTTCATCCCGGTGCTGGCCCGTGCGGCCGTCGCCAGCGGGGTGGCGGGTCTCTTCATGGAAACCCACCCTGACCCGGCGCATGCGCTTTCCGACGGCCCCAATGCCTGGCCGCTGGGGCGGATGCGCGACCTGCTGGCCACGCTGAAGGCGCTGGATGCCGTGGTCAAGCAGCGGGGCTTTCCGGAGATGGACATCACTGCCTGAAGCTCGAACTTTCGCCGGGGCGGCGTGCCGTGACGGGCCGGCTGCCCGGCAAGACGATATCGTCAAACCAGCCAGCATGGAGGAAACCGAATGACAGCCTATGTGATTGCCGAAGTGGGTGGTGTCAAGGACGCCGAACGCATCGCAGCCTACCGCGAGATCTCCACCCGTGCCGCCGCGGCGGGCGGGGGAACCTTCATCGCGCGCGGGGGCCGTACCACGGTTCTGGAAGGCGACTGGAAGCCGGAACGCATCGTCATCATCAGGTTTGATGATATGGAAACGGCTCGCAAGTACTATGATTCGGAGTTGTACCGTCAGGCCCGCGAAGTTCGTGCGGGCGCAACCGCCAAGTTCAACATGATCTGTGTTGAAGGCTTAGCCGATGAGGAGAAAGGCCAATGAGTACAATCGTCGACATTATCGGACGTGAGATCATCGATTCGCGTGGCAACCCCACCGTCGAATGCGACGTCCTGCTCGAATCGGGCGTGATGGGCCGTGCGGCCGTCCCGTCCGGTGCCTCGACCGGTTCCCGTGAGGCCATCGAGCTGCGCGATGGCGACGCCAAGCGCTATGGCGGCAAGGGCGTGCTGAAAGCTGTCGAGAACATCAACACCGAGATCTCCGAGGCCGTTCTGGGTCTGGACGCTACCGAGCAGGCCTACGTCGACCGTACCCTGATCGAGCTGGACGGTACCGACAACAAGGCCAACCTAGGCGCCAACGCCATGCTGGCCGTCTCCATGGCCGTGGCCCGTGCCGCTGCCGAGGAATCCGGCCTGCCGCTGTATCGCTACTTCGGTGGCTCGGGCCAGATGTCGCTGCCCGTGCCGATGATGAACGTCATCAACGGCGGCGCCCACGCCAACAACAACCTCGACCTGCAGGAATTCATGATCATCCCGGTGGGCGCGCCCACCTTCCGTGAAGCCCTGCGCTATGGTGCCGAGACCTTCCACGCGCTGAAAAAGCTCATCAATGACGCCGGCATGCCCACCTCGGTCGGTGACGAAGGCGGCTTCGCCCCGTCGGTCGATCACCACGAGGCTGCCCTGCAGCTGATCGTGAAGGCCATCGAGAAGGCCGGCTATCGTCCGGGCGAGGACATCATGCTGGGCCTGGATTGCGCCAGCAGCGAGTTCTACAAGGACGGCAAATACCATCTGGCCGGTGAGAAGAAGGTTCTCACCGCCCCCGAGTTCACCAAGCTGCTGTCCGACTGGGTTGCCAAGTACCCGATCATCTCGATCGAGGACGGCATGGCCGAGAACGACTGGGAAGGCTGGAAGCACCTGACCGAGCGCCTGGGCAAGAGCGTCCAGCTGGTGGGCGACGACTTGTTCGTCACCAACACCCGCATCCTGAAAGAGGGTATCGAAGCCGGTGTGGCCAACTCGATCCTCATCAAGGTCAACCAGATCGGCACGCTGACCGAGACCTTCGCCGCCATCGAGCTGGCCAAGACCCACGGCTACACCGCTGTGGTCTCGCACCGCTCGGGTGAAACCGAGGACACCACCATCGCCGACATCGCCGTGGCCACCAACGCCCTGCAGATCAAGACCGGCTCGATGTCGCGCAGCGACCGTATCGCCAAGTACAACCAGCTGCTGCGCATCGAAGAGGATCTGGGCGAGACCGCCGTCTACCCGGGACGCGACGCCTTCTACAGCATCCGTCGCCGCTGATCGCGGTTCGGGCCCGGCTTCGTGCCGGGCTCCCGGAATGGGCCGGACAGGTCCTGGCTGCAGCCTCCCGCAAGGGGGCCGTGGCCGGTGAAACCAGCCGGCCCTTTTTGCCACTTCTTTCCGTATTCCCTTTCGTCGGCGCGCCGTCGACCCGTCTGCCAACCATGCGCTTGCTTTTCGTCGTCCTCGTCGGTCTGCTTGTACTCATCCAGTACCCGCTGTGGTTGGGCCAGGGCAGCTGGTCGCGTGTCTGGCGGCTGGATCAGTCATTGGCCCTGCAGCGTGAGGTCAACGCCGGCAAGCGCCTGCGCAACGAGGGGCTGGAGGCCGAGGTCGAGGACCTGAAGTCTGGCCGCTCCGCTGTCGAGGAACGCGCCCGCTATGGCCTGGGCATGGTCAAACCGGACGAGATCTTCGTGCAGATCAATCCGGCACCCGATTCATCGGCCACCGGGCATTGACCCTGGGGTCGCAAGCCGGTCACAGGACAACGAGCCAGTTACGACGGCCACTCGACGTAACCGCCCATTCCTGTCGCGGCCGCTGCCGCGCCCGTGTTGCGAAACCGGGCTGGAAAGCTCACGACTCCGGCGTCTGCCCGTCTACCTGCGAATCGGCAAATAGCGCCGCCACCTGCTGCGCATCGAAGCGGTACGGCAGCCGGCAGAACTCGCAATTCACCTGAATGGCGCCTTCCTGTTCCTCCAGGATGCCTTCCACCTCCTCACGGCCCAGCATCTTCAGCATGCCTGCCACCTTCTCGCGCGAACACGTGCACTCGAAGCGGGGTTTCTTCTGGTCGTAGCCGCGGATGTCCGTCTCCCAGAAGAGGCGGCGCAGCACCTCTTCAGGGGGCAGTGTCAGCATCTCCTCGCGGGTCAGCGTGTCGGCCAGTGCCTGCACCTGCTCCCACAGCATCCGGCCCTCGTCGTCGGTGGCCAGCTGGTCGGACGTGCCCGGCATCACCTGCAGCAGCAGCCCGAAGGCGCTCTGCTCGTTGGCGCCCAGCCACAGCCGCGACGGCAGCTGCTCCGACAGGCTCATGTAGTTTTCCAGCACCTCGGCCACCGTGTCCCCCTCGAAGGGGATGATGCCCTGGTAGGGGTTGTCCAGCCCCTTGGCCGCGTCCGCACTATTGCCGGCCGGCAGCAGCGTCACTGCGAAGCGGCCGTTGCCGTCCGGGTTCACCAGGTCGCCGAACGAGGCATCGTGCGGGATGGCCATGCCGTCCTGCAGCTTCACCGTGGCGCGGAAGCGCCCGTCGGCCTGGCATTCCGCCACGAAGAGCCGCGCCGGCCCGGTGCCCTGGATCTGCAGCAACAGGCTGCCGTCGAACTTCAGCGACGAGGCCAGCAGCAGCCCGGCCGCTGTCAGCTCACCCAGCCGCTCGCGCACTGTCGGCGGCACGTCACGCTCGCCATAGCGCTGGTGATGGGTCACGATGGGCAGCCAGCTCTTGTCCAGCCGCACCACCTGGCCGCGCACCCGTCCGTTGAATCCGAAGCGAATCAGGGAATCCATTCTGTCAGTTCTCTGTTGTAGCGCGCCGCATGCGCCCGATAGGTTGCGGCCGATTTCGCCAGTCCGGCGATCTCCTCGGCCGTCAGGGGGCGCACCGCCTTGGCCGGTGCACCGAGGATCAGCCAGCCGTCCTCGAACTGCTTGCCCTCCGTCACCAGTGCGCCCGCGCCCACCAGACAGTTGCGGCCGATGCGCGCATGATTCAAGACCACCGCCTGAATCCCCACCAGACTGTTGTCCCCGATCGTACAGCCGTGCAGCATGGCCTGGTGGCCTACCGTGACGTGCTTGCCCAGCACGAGCGGCGCACCCGGGTCCACGTGCAGCACTGCATTTTCCTGCACATTGCTGCCCGCGCCGAGGGTGATCGACTCGTTGTCGCCACGCAGCACCGCACCGAACCAGATGCTGGCGCCGGCTTCCAGCCGCACGTCACCGATCAGCGAGGCCGAGGGGGCCACCCAGGCGTCGGGAGCCAGGGTGGGGTGCTTGGCGCCTAAGGTGTAGAGGGGCATGGGGGGTCTCCTTGAAATGGCTGTCGAGGGGACAGTGTAGAGCCGGTCCAGGGTGATGATCGCAGGTCGGCTGTTGTGGTCGTCCAACCGTCAAAAGGTGTCCGCGTGCAACAATCTGTCTCATGCCTGCCCGATCACTCCAACATCGACCTCCACAGCCACTCCACCCGTTCCGACGGCACGCTCTGGCCCACGGCGCTGGTGCAGCGTGCCCGCGCCAACGGGGCGGACATGCTGGGGCTGACCGACCATGACGTGCTGGACGGCCTGCCCGAGGCGCAGGCAGCGGCGCAGACCGAGGATTTGCCAACCATTTCCCTGTCCGAATCACGCCCGCGTCCGTCGTCATCTTTCATTGCCGCTCGGGCCAGCGCACCCGCATGAACGCCTCGAAGCTGGAAGCTCCCTGTGGCGGCTCTGGCGCTGAGGTCAAGGCCTATATCTATTATCCTCGAAGGCAGCCTGGATGCCTGGAAATCGGCGGGCCTGCCGGCTCTTCCAGAGCGGCAAGCTTTTTCATGGCGGGAAGGCAAAGGCGGGGCGAGTGGCAGGAGAAGAGGGGGCATGGCACACACGAATCCCCGTATGTGCCATCTCCCGGTTCAGCCAGCCATCAGGACGGGTCGCGGCTGTAGACCAGCACACTGTAAGGCGCAATCGTCACTTCCGCGCTGGCCGGCAGGCCATCATGGGCCTCATCCGTGGCTGTGATATGCGCGCTGAGGGTGTTCTGGAAGTCATCGCTGTAGATCGACGCATCGGAATTGAAACGCAGCTTCCATTCGCCGCTCTGCGGCATGCCGATGCGATAACCTTCCTTCGCCTCGTAGCCGCAATTGGCGATCACCATCACATCATCCCCGTCACCGTGCTGGTCCCAGCGCTGGAACGCGATCAGGTTCTGCTGATCATTCACATGCGTGACGGCCACATGCTGTCCACACAGTCCACGACTGACGCCACCCCGGTTCAGCCGCAGGTGGATCAGGTCACGATACATGCGGGCCACGCCGTGATACTCCTCGTTCATGTGCCAGTCGAGCGGCACGTTGTCACGGAACCATTCGCCCTGCAGGAATTCCTGTCCCTGAAAGATCATCGGGATGCCGGGCGCGGTGAACAGCAGCCCGGCCGCCAGCGTCGAACGCTTCTGGGCATGCCAGCCCGTCGGATCATCGTTGTTGATCTCTTGCGGCACGCGCGCCTTGCCATTGGCCACCTCATCGTGAGACTCGCTGTAGATCACGCGATTGCAGGCATCTTCCTCATAGCGGTAGGTGATGGCCGTCTTCACCGCCTCCATCGAGCGGCCTGCATCATCAGCATGGATCACCATCTCGCGGATCGGATGCACGAACTGCGCATCCCACTGCGAGTGGAAGCCTGCACCGCCCCGGTCCGTGTCGGCGGTGATGGCCGGATTGCTGTGCAGATCCTCGGCGATCAGGATCCGACCCGGAAAACGCTCGCGCACGGCCTGGTTCACGTACTGCATCAGGCTCCAGCCTTCCGGAATCGTCTCGCCGCCGTCCCCGTTCACGCTGTGGATGTAGAGGGTCATGTCCCAGCGCAAGCCATCGACGTGGTAGTCCTCGAGCCACATCATCGCGTTGTCGTGGATGAACTGGCGAACCTCGCCGCGGCCGTAGTCCGGGCGGGTGTCGCCCCAGGGCGTCTTCGAGCGGTGATCGTTGTAGAAGTAGATGCCGCCCTTGTCGTTTTCCTGCCAGCCATCGAACTGCCACAGGTCGAGATCGCTCGGGCCGAAGTGGTTGTAGACCACATCCAGGATGACGGCGATGCCGCGCTTGTGCGCCTCCCGGACGAGCTGCTTGAATCCGTCCGGCCCGCCGTAGGCACTTTCCACCGCGAAGATGTGGGCGGGGTTGTAGCCCCAGGAGTAATCCCCGGCGAACTCGGCGATCGGCATGATCTGGATGGCATTGACCCCGAGCTTCACCAGATGATCCAGCCGCTGCAGCATGGTCTCGAATCCGCCCGGCCTGCCTTCCTCTTCCACATGGAAAGAGCCGATATGCAGCTCATAGATCACTAGCTCGTTGTGCGAGCTGACGTGGTAGTCATCGCCCTGCCAGTCGAAAGCGGCCGGATCGTAGATCACGCCATGACCGACCGAGTTCGTCACCTGACGGGCATACGGATCAATCCGCTCCAGCACGGTATCGCCATGGCGGAGCACGAACTTGTATCCCTGACCGGCCTTTGCCCCCTTAACCTCGGCATACCAGTAGCCGTTGCCCTCATGAACGAGCGGATGTTTGGTCTTCGACCAGTCATTGAAATCTCCCATCACCCAGACTTGATCCGCATGCGGCGCCCAGACGCGGAAGAAAACGCCCCCCTTGCAGGGCAGTGCGCCCATGCCGGCATGATGTTTCCGGTTTCGATTGGAAGAATCGGTCATTCGGTGGCTCTCTCGACAGGTTGTGATGGGACAACTCGACAAAATAACAGAGATCCGGCCGGCTATTTTGGTTACACGTGAAGCTTAAAATGTCTTTACATTTGTTCATTTTCCAGCATCTTTATCCATCATCACCCATTTCCGGGGAAAGAAGCGAGCCTCGGTGAGACCAGGCCCCCTGCATGAGATGGCGACAGACCGGGATCGGGGAGGGGTTGTCAGCTTTTGCTTTCAGTGCACGTGTACTTAGTTATTCATGGCCAGGTGGGCACAGTTGCAGTCGGCTGTCTTAGGTGAGGAACAGGTTCATGCTGGACGGCCTCCGATTCGGAAGAATTGGAGTTTGACTGATTTTCATTTTTCGAAATTAGTCAAGAAGTTGTGCGATGCTGTTGTATAGGCGTAATTATGGGTCTATGCAACAATCCGTCTCATGCCCGCCGGTCACCCCAACATCGATCTCCACAGCCACTCCACCCGTTCCGACGGCACGCTCTCGCCCAAGGCGCTGGTGCAGCGTGCCCGTGCCAACGGGGTGGACATGCTGGCGCTGACCGACCATGACGTGCTGGATGGCCTGCCCGAGGCACAGGCAGCGGCCCAGGCCGAGGGGTTGGTGCTGATTCCGGGCGTGGAGGTGTCGATCACCTGGGCGGGCGAGACCATCCATATCGTGGGCCTGCGGGTGGATCCGCAGGACGCGACGCTGCTGGCCGGGCTGGATGCCAACCGGGCGGGGCGCACCGAGCGGGCGCGCGAGATGGCGGCCGAGCTGGAACGCCGCGGGGTGCCCGATGCCTGGGAAGGGGCGCTGAAGTACGTGGGCAACCCGGCGCTGATCTCGCGCAGCCATTTCGGCCGCCATCTAGTGGCGCTGGGGCTGTGCGCCAGCCAGCGCGAGGTGTTCGACCATTGGCTGGTGCCTGGCAAGCCCGGCTATGTGCCGCAGCGCTGGGTCAGCCTGGATGAGGCGGTGGGCTGGATCCGGGGCGCGGGCGGGGTGGCGGTGCTGGCGCATCCGGCCCGCTACCGGCTGGACGAGACGCGGCTGTGGGCGCTGGCCGAGCACTTCAAGGCAGCTGGAGGGCAGGGCATCGAGGTGGTCTCGGGTGGCCATGCGCCCGCCGACATGCAGCGCTTCGCGGGCTGGGCACGTCGGCTGGGGCTGGCCGCGTCACGTGCCTCGGACTTTCACGATCCTGTCGAGAGCCGCTTCGACGTGGGCCAGATGCCGCCGCTGCCGCCCGATCTCACCCCAATCTGGGACGGCTGGCCGGAGCTGGCGGATATCCACGCCTGAGCGTTCGGATTCGTGTGTCCTGTCCGCGTTCCGGTTGCCTCCGGACAGTGCCCCGTGAACGCGCAGGCACGGCATGGCATCGCGCCGGCCGCAATCTGTTGCAAAATGGCCCTGTCAGGGAGGTGCTTTCGCAGCGCCTCGTTCCGTCAGAGGATCATCCCGGCCGGCCGTGTGCATGGCCACCTGTGTCCGGGTCGCCATCGGGGGCCCGAACGGATGGAACACATCATCCATGATCTGCAAAGAGGCCCCACATGAAACGCATCGAGATCCATCCCGTCAATCCGCAGCCCCGTCTCATCCATCAGCTGGCCGAGCAGTTCCAGACCGGCGCGCTGGTGGCGCTGCCCACCGATGCCAGCTATGTGCTGGCCTGCCACCTGGAAGACCGCACGGCCGTTGACCGCATGCGCCAGCTGCGCGGCATCGACGAGAAGCACCTGCTGACGCTGCTGTGTCGCGACCTGTCTGAGCTGTCGCAGTATGCGCAGGTGGACAACCGCCAGTTCCGCTTCCTGAAGGAGTGGACGCCGGGTGCCTATACCTTCATCCTGCCCGCCACGCGCGAGGTGCCGCGCCGGCTGATGCACCCGTCGCGCAAGACGGTGGGCCTGCGGGTGCCGGAGGCGCCCATCGTGCAGGCGCTGCTGGCCGAGCTGGGCGTGCCGCTCTTGTGTGCCTCGCTGATCCTGCCGGGCGACGAGGATCCGCTGTCCGACCCGGATGACATCCAGGACCGCATCGGCAAGCGCATCGACCTGCTGGTCGACGGTGGTGCCGGACAGCTGGAGGCCACCAGTGTCATTGACGTGACCGGCGACGAACCTGTCATCCAGCGCGTGGGCATGGGGCCGGTGGAGGCGATGCTGCGCTGAAGCAGATACATAGAGGCCGATGACACGCTCTAGAATGCAGGCATTCCGTTTCCCGCATCCATCTGCCTCACTATGTCATCTGCCAATTCCTCCCTGCCGCGCGTGCTCACCGGCATCACCACCACCGGCAGCCCGCACCTGGGCAACTATGCAGGCGCCATTCGTCCGGCTATCGCCGCCAGCCGAAGCGGTGATGCCGACAGCTTCTACTTTCTGGCCGACCTGCACGGGCTGATCAAGTGTCCCGATCCGGCCCGCATCCAGCGCTCCACGCTGGAGATTGCCGCCTGCTGGCTGGCGGCAGGGCTCGATCCGGAGCGCGTCACTTTCTACCGTCAGTCCGACATTCCCGAAATCCCGCAGCTGTGCTGGTACCTGACCTGCGTGACCTCCAAGGGGCTCCTGAACCGTGCGCATGCCTACAAGGCGGCCAACGACAGGAACCGCGAAGCCGGTCTGGACCTGGATGCCGACGTGACGACCGGGCTCTACATGTACCCGGTGTTGATGGCAGCCGACATCCTGGCCTTCAGTGCCAACCGGGTGCCGGTGGGGCTGGACCAGGTGCAGCACCTGGAGATCGCCCGGGACGTGGCCCAGCGCTTCAATCATCTGTACGGTGAGGTGCTGACGCTGCCGCAGGTGCAGATCGACGAGCAGGTGGGCACGCTGCCGGGGCTGGACGGCCGCAAGATGAGCAAGAGCTACGACAACACCATCCCGCTCTTCATCGAGCGCCGGCAGCTGCAGCGGCTCATCATGAGCATCGTCACCGATTCACGCCAGCCGGGCGAGCCCAAGGACACCGAAGGCTCGGCGCTCTTCCAGCTCTACCAGGCCTTCGCCACGCCGCAGGAGACGGCGGCCTTTGCCCAGGCCTTTGCCGACGGCATCGGCTGGGGCGACGCCAAGCAGCAGCTCTTCGAGATGCTGGACCGGATGCTCACGCCCATGCGTGAGCGCTACGAGGCGCTGGTGGCCGATCCGGCCGGCATCGAGAAGGTGCTGGAGGCCGGTGCCGAGAAGGCGCGGGCGGTGTGCGTGCCGCTGGTGAAGGCGGTGCGCAAGGCGATGGGCATCCGCTCGCTGGTGGGGGCGCGGGTTGCAGGTGGTCCGCAGGTCATCGGGGGAGCCTCGGCAGGAGGTACTGCCCAGGCAGGAGGGGGCGGTGCTGGCCAGCCGGCTGTGGGCCGTTCTGTCCGCCCCATCCTCAAGCAGTACCGCGAGAAGGATGGCCTCTTCTACTTCAAGCTGCAGGTGGGCGATGCCGAGCCGCTTCTGCAGAGCCTGGGCTTTGCTGATCCGAAGGCGTGTGGTGCCTGCATCAGCAGCCTGAAGGCCGACCCGCAGGGCTGGGCCGCACAGCAGTCGTACCTCCAACCCGTGCCGGCCGACCGTCAGCCGGCCGTGGTGGCTGCCCTCCAGCAGCTGGCTGAGGGCTGATTCCTACCTGACTGACGTAATCCCGCGTGACGCGGATCACACCACGCCGGTCAGCTCGCGTTTCTTCAGGTACTCGGACAGCTTCTGCGGGGGCAGGGCTGCGCTGATGAAGTGACCCTGCATCATGCGGCAGCCCAGCTCGCGCAGAGCGTTCATTTCCTGGGCGGTTTCCACGCCCTCGGCGATCACCTGTAGCTTCAGCTTCTCGGCCAGCGTCATGATGGCCTGCATGATGGCAGCGTTGCCCCGGTCGTCGGGCAGGCCGTGGATGAAGCCCTGGTCGATCTTCAGGCCGCTGACCGGCAGGTTGCGCAGGTAGGACAGCGACGCATAGCCGGTGCCGAAGTTGTCGATCATCACCTGCACGCCCAGCTTGCGCAACGCCGTCATCTGGGCGATGGTGCGGCTGGAAGCCTCGATCAGCGTGTTCTCGGTCAGCTCCAGGCGCAGCATTTCGGGGCGCACTTGATATTCGTCCAGCATGCCCTTGAGCTGTGTCAGGAAGCGATCCTCGTTGATCTGGTTGGGCGAGATATTCACTGACACCACCAGATTGCCGTAGCGATGCAGGTCCAGCTTCTGGCGGTCCTGCAGCGCGCGGCGGATCGTCCAGCTGGCCAGCTGCTTCATGGCGTTGCTCTGCTCGGCACTGGGCAGGAACTGGTCGGGCAGCAGCAGCCCCAGGGTGGGATGGCGCCAGCGGATCAGGCCCTCCATGCCCACCACCTGCAGGTCGAAGCTGGAGATGACGGGCTGGTAGTGCAGCTCCACCTCACCGCGCTCGATGGCCAGCGGGAACTCGCTGCTCAGCTGTACCTGTGCCACCTTCGCCGACTTCAGGTCGGGGCTGAAGAAGCGCACATCGTTGCGGCCTTCGGATTTCACCGTGTACATCGCGGCGTCGGCGCGCTTGATCAGCGTCGCAGCATCGGTACCGTGCTGCGGCGAGAGCGCCACGCCGATACTGGCCGACAGGAAGTGGGCGCGTTCCTGCAGGATGAAGGGGCGCTCGGCAGCAGCCAGCACCTGGCGGGCGATGTGTTCCACCTTCTTCGCGTTGTTCTGGTTGAGCAGCACCAGAATGAACTCGTCACCGCCCACGCGGCTGGCGATGTTGCCAGGGCCGATGGTGTCCTTGAATCGGCGTGCCATCTCCACCAGCACCTGGTCACCGGCCTGGTGGCCCAGCGTGTCGTTGATGGCCTTGTAGCGGTCCAGGTCGATGTAGAGCACGGCCAGCGGCTGCTTGTGTTCCAGCTGCTTTTCCAGTCGCTCGGACAGGTACTTGCGGTTGGGCAGGCCGGTCAGCGCATCGTGCTGCGACTGGCGGCGCAGCTGCGCTTCCAGGCGTTGCCGCTCCATGTACTGCGATAGCAGCCGCGACAGCATGCCGACCAGGTCCACGACCAGCGAGTTGCCTTCGAAGCTCTGCGGGGTGAAGAAGAGCAGGACGGACAGCACCTTGCCCTTGTCCATGACAGGGGCGAGCAGGGCGGCCTTCAGGTCCAGCTGCTCCATCTGGTAGCGGGCATAGAACTCGGCGCTGTTGCCGTCCTTGCGGTGCAGCCACAGCAGGGTGCCCTCGCGAAGCACCATGGCTTCGGGCGAGTTCGCCAGCAGCAGCATCTCCTTACCCAGGGCCGACAGCATTTCCTGGACGGACGGGGTGCCGCATTTCTCCTCGATGGTGACCCGCGAGCTTTCCGGGACCGGGCGCATGTGCAGGCCACCCGCCCAGTTCAGCGTCCGGCAGACCAGGGTGATCACCTCGCGCAGTACGACCGATTCGTCCTGCCCCTGAGCATCGAGCTCCTGCAGCAGCTTGACGATGTCGGATTCCAGTCGCAGCAGCAGGTTCTGGTGGTTCTCGCGCGTCACGTCGCGGCCCACACCCCGGTAGTACAGCAGCTGTCCAGTCTTCTCGTCGATGATCGGGCGTCCCGACAGCGACAGCGTGAGCAGGCGGCCCTTGGTGAGGATGCCGAACTCGAAGTCACGGATGCGCTCTCCCCGCTGCAGGGTGGCATGCAGCAGCTTCCAGCCGGCCTGCGGGTCCTGCAGGAGCATCTCGCGCGCCTGTTGCAGGTGCTCTGGCAGGATCCGTGCGTCCTGCTCCGGTGTCTTGTCGTTCCGCCGCCGCGCGGGAGGATTGCTGTTGGCAGCACGCGCGTCATTGGCGAGTTTCTGGGCCAGCTGTGTCTCGCCGGCCCAGGGAATGTTCACCGTCGTCAGGTCCCAGAAGCAGTGGCCCGTGATGGCATCGGACCAGTCACGCAGCAGGTCCGGAATCTGCTTCGAGATCTCGCGGATCCGGAAATCGGGTTCCAGCTCCCAGTCCCAGTCGGCGCTCAGCTCGGTCAGCGTCAGGTACTTGGCCTTCTCGTCGGCCAGCTGGTCGGCGGCGGCCTTGCTGTCGGTGATGTCCTGCGCAACGCCAGCGATGCGTGCCAGCTGGCCGTCCTCTCCCAGCTCGGGCGTGCCCACCCAGCGCACCCAGATGGGCGTGGCCCCGTCCTTCACGTACCGGAACACCAGGTCGATGCGTTCCTGCCTGGCGCTCTGGCGACGGTGCTCGCTCTTGAACTTTTCCTGGTCCTCGGGGTGCACGCAGATGAAGAACGCCTGCTGCGAGACCGAGCCGTGTTCCTTTTCCAGGCCGAACACGTTGTAGCAGCCTCCGCTCATGTGGATCATCTTCGTTTTCTGATCCCACACCCACGAGCCCACGTGTGCCAGCCCCTCGGCCAGACCGTACTGGGCTTGCAGCTCCTGCAGCCGACGGTTGACGGCACGTTCGGCCCGCAGGTCTTCGGACGTGTTCAGCAGGCTGTAGGCAAACACCGTGAGCGCGAACAGCGCCACCGGCGCCAGGTACATCATGTAGGTGCGCATCCATTCCGGGTACAGCTCACCCCCCAGGATGATCACCAGCGCCACGGCACTGGGCAGGATGAAGACGAGCAGCCGCCGGCGCAGGCGGCGCAGGTTTGCATAGAATCGTTGCAATGCGGGTGCTGCCACGTCAACGGCCTCCGCCCAGGGGGGCCGGCGCCCGTGCCAGCCGTTGGCTGGCCATGACGAGGCCAGCCCGGTTTTCCGGAATCATGCTGATGAACAACGAAGCGAGAAACGATGCGGGGGCCGGTCCGGATGCGGACGGCCCCAGTGACTGGGTGCGGCGCTGGCTGCCCGAAGCGAGCGGGGCGGGCCGGGTGCTGGACTTTGCCTGCGGGCGGGGGCGGCACGCCCGGCTGGCGGCAGAACGGGGGCATCCGGTGCTGGCGCTGGACCGCGATCCGGCCTGTCTGGCGCTGAACCGGGTGCCGGGCATCGAGGCACGCGTGGCCGACCTGGAGGCCGATGCCTGGGACTGGGGCTCGGAGCGCTTTGCGGTCATTGTCATCACCAGGTATCTGTTTCGTCCGAGACTTGATCTGTTGCTGGGGCGGCTGGCCGACGGTGGATGCCTGATCTACGAGACCTTTGCCCAGGGGCATGGCCGCTATGGTAGGCCGTCGAGACCCGGGCACCTGCTGCAGCCCGACGAATTGTTTGCCGCGGCCCGACGGGCGGCCTTGCGTGTCTGCGCCTTCGAGCAGGGAAGTGTCAGCCAGCCGCGACAGGCCATCGTGCAGCGGATGGTGGCCTGGCGCAGCAACCAGCCTCAGTCGCTGCGCTAGAATGGGCGGCACCGCAGCCGGGTGGGCCACTTCCGTCCTGCCTGCCCGGCACTGATGCCACACCATCGGGAGATGCCATCATGAAGATCCAAGGCAGTCTGGTCGCGGTCGTTTCGCCGATGAAGGCGGATGGCTCACTGGATTTCGACGCATATCGCAACCTGCTCGACTGGCACATCGAGTCCGGGACCAGCGCCATCGTGGCGGTGGGCACCACCGGAGAATCGCCTACTGTCAGTGTCGAGGAGCACGCCCAGCTCATCCGGGTCGCCGCCGAGCATTGCCGCGGCCGCGTCCCGGTCATCGCCGGTACCGGCGCCAATTCCACGCGCGAGGCCATCGAGCTCACCCGCCACGCCTTCGAGGTGGGGGTGGATGCCACGCTGCAGGTGGCCCCCTATTACAACAAGCCCTCGCAGGAGGGCCTGTTCCGCCACTTCACCACGGTGGCCCAGGAAGGCGGCCTGCCCGTCATCCTGTACAACGTGCCTGGCCGTACCATGGCCGATATCTCCAATGCCACCGTGCTGCGCCTGGCGGACAACCCCAACATCATCGGGCTGAAGGACGCCACCGGTGACATCGGCCGGGGTGCATCGCTGCTGGCCCGCCTGCCCGAGCGCTTTGCCGTCTACAGCGGCAATGACGATTCCGCGCTGGCGCTCATGGCCATGGGCGCCGACGGCGTTATCTCGGTCACGGCCAACGTGGCCCCGAAGCCGATGGCTGAAATGTACGCCGCCGCCCTGGCGGGCGACTTCGCCAAGGCGCGCACCATCAACCGCAAGCTCATCACGCTGCACGAGCGGCTGTTCTCGGAACCGAACCCGGTACCGGTCAAGTGGGCGCTGGCCCGCATGGGCCGCATTGCCAGTCCGACGGTCCGTCTGCCGCTGTCGCCGCTCACGCCTGCCGGCCAGGCCAGCGTGCTCGATGCCCTGAAAACCTCGGGAGTCCTCGTCTGATGTCCGATTCCGTGTGCCGCCCGTCGCGGGCCGCCTGGCCAGCCCTGCTGGTGCCTTTCCTGCTGCTGGGCGGTTGCTCCGTCCTGCGTGACTCGCTCGACGCTGACAACGTCGAGTACCGCAATGCCCGGCGCGGGCCCGGCCTGGATGTGCCGCCCGATCTGGTGGCGCCCAAGGCCGACAGCCGCTACACGCTGCCGGGCACCGAGGAAAGCCAGAGCCTGTCCGATTTCAACCGGCAACGCGAGGATGCGCGTGCCAACGGCGACGGGGTGCCCAGCGCCGGCAACGTGCTGCCCGAGCGTGTCGAGGCCCGCATCCATCGTGATGGCCCCACACGCTGGATCTCCGTCAAGGCACCGCCCGAGCAGGTCTGGCCCATCCTGCTGGACTTCTGGGCCGTGCAGGGATTCAACCTGGAAGTCTCCCAGCCGCGGCTGGGCCTGATGGAGACCGACTGGGCCGAGCGTTACCAGCGGGTCGAGACCGATGGTGTGCGCGGCATCCTGTCACGCAAGACCGGAGCCGTCTACGCCACTGGCGACCGCGACAAGTACCGCACTCGGCTGGAGCGCACCGACGGGGGTGATACCGAGATCTACCTGACCTACTACGGCCGCGAGGAGCAGCTGCGCGGCTCGAACAAGGACCAGTCGATCTGGGTGCCCAACAACGAGAACCGTACCGAGCTGGAGGTGGAATACCTGCGGCGGATGCTGGCGCGGCTGGACAGCGCCTTCGCCCACGGGCAGCTGGGCAGCACTGCACAGGCCGATGCGGCCGCGGGCGTAGCCAATGGCCGGACCGCTGCTGCGCCGGGTGACGCG